>CBFGXV010000280.1:0-4808 GCA_965652755.1 uncultured Chryseosolibacter sp.
AAGCTGAAAGCGTAAGTCGCGGGAGTTTAGCGCGACTCCGGCTTGCGACAATACTCAACTCAACGGCTGGTTAAATTATTTCAGCGACAGAAGTCTTAAACCGGCTGTGGTGGCATTCTATTTTTAAGCGTCTACTACAGAAAATAATTAATAACCAAAAAGCTATGAAGGCCAGGATTTTGTGCATCGTTTTATTGTTAGCAAGCTTCGCGTGTAAGGATGATGAGGTTTACAAAGAAGTTACCCCCGTTCCGGAAGATATTTTTCATGTAGAACTCTGCCCGACCCTTTTGTCAAATGTAAATTCATTGTTCCCGGATTCCAGAAACAACCAGGATAGACACACGCAGCTGTTCGGCGACGGCGTCCAACAGCAGATCGTGCTGACAAAAGATACCGATGTATACGTCAGCTACGTGAATGAGCAGGCAACCATCGGAAATGTTCTGGGTTATTACATCTATAACTCAAACTCTGTCCCCGGGTCATCCGAAGACATCGACAAACAATTGATCTTCCCCAACATCGACAACAGTTACCTAACGGCAGGTGACACGAGGAGACTCGGCAGCACCCAGCTGAAGGCGGGAACTGTGATCGGATTCTTCCTTATCGTGGGAGGTTACAGGAATGATGGTGTTTATTTCAAGAAGCCAACTTATTATACTGACATCGCCTGGAATCAGGACGGTGCAAAGCAACACGTGTTGTTCCAGGAAAGCGAGTGCGGAGCGATCGTCGTTGGTATGGAAGACAAGCTTTCGACCACCGCCGACAAGGACTACAACGATGTGATCTTTATGGTCTCTGACAACACCGAGAACCGCGCGAACACATCATTTGAAATGCAGAATGTAGTTTCTCTGTCAAAGTAGGTTTCCCTGTACATCCGTAACAGAAATCGAAAAGCTGACCGCGTGGTCAGCTTTTTCTTTTTGGTGCACTTTGCAAATCGAACGGGCACACAGCCGGTAGTGTAATTAATTCTACAACTCTTTACGTGTAGTCAAGGCAGATGTGAAGCAACTAATCAGGATTCCGTCGGCTTTCAGCTCACGGGATGTTGGTGAATACTTTTGCGATGATTGTCCCGCTTGAGTTGAGCGAATAGCCATAGATCCCGACCGGAACGAGTGGGACTCGCACAGAGCCGTGACGCAACGGGCGGGTTGATTGACGCAACGCCTGGACTCAGGCCTTCTTTGTCTCCTTGTATTCCTTATACATCAGGTAAAAGAACTCTTCGACTGAAAGATTATGAATGGACAGAAGTTTGCACAGGCTCTTGATCGTGATGTTCGCCTTTCCTTTCTCGATCCTCCAGTATTGTACACGCGGCAATTCAAAGTCGTACGCAAAATCCTCATGACTGCTATACCCTTTCTTCTTACGCAGGTAGGTAAGCTTCGCTCCAATACGGGCAAGGGTATTACTTAATGCTTCTTCTTTCACAATCAAATTCTATTTAGTGGTTATGTGGTTAGTGAATGACATGGTCGACGACGCTCGCATCTTTAAAGACAAAATGCGTGTCACCCTACTATTATAAAATTTTAAGCCAGCGGATTTGGGCGGTGCCCTTACGGGATGTGATGAGGTACGTTTTCCGACGCCGTAGGCCACTTATTGCGATGACAGCCGGGCACGCCATTTTACTTGCATTTTCATGATCGAGACGGAAGAGCAAAAGCTAGAGGCGATGGCTTTCTATCAGGAAGCCATAACGCTGCTCCAGGAGAGCGGAGCGGATTTCTTATTGGGTGGTGGTTTTGCCACCTTTCACTACACGGGAATGTTCAGGGACACAAAAGACCTCGATGTTTTTTGTCTGCCGGCTGACTACCCCAGGATCCTGAAATACTTTTCAGCGAAGGGTTATGAGACGCAGCTTACCGACGTGCGCTGGCTGGCAAAGGTATTCAAGGGAGATTACTTCATTGATGTCATCTTCAATTCCGTCAATAATATTTGCCAGGTTGATGCGAGCTGGTTTCAACATGCCAGCCATGGCGAGTTCGCAGGTTTGCCCGTGAAATTCCTTGCCGCGGAAGAAGTGATCTGGTGCAAGGCCTATGTACAGAACCGGGAACGCTATGACGGTGCAGATATCAACCATGTTATCCTGAAGTATGGGAAGAAGCTTGATTGGGAGCGATTGCTGAAACGACTGGATGCGCACTGGCACCTGTTACTCGCGCATCTGATCATGTTCCAGTTTGTGTACCCCTCGGATTTCCATGATATCATACCGCGCTGGCTTTTTGATGAATTGATGAAAAGAGCGCACGAGCAGTATGATCTTCCTCCCGCAGTTGAGCGTGTTTGCCGCGGGCCGGTCATTGACAACACACAGTATTCGATCGACATCAAGGAATGGGATTACAAGTCATATACAATCAAAACCGTTTAGAATGGAGGAAGGCAAAAAGGTCAGGATCGCGGCCGTAGGCGATATTCATGTAAGGGAGTCCGACAAGGGAAAGTGGGTCGACTACTTCAAGGAAGTATCAAAAAACGCCGACGTGTTGTTGATCTGTGGCGACCTTACGGATACCGGAGACGAGGCCGAGGCCCAGGTGCTCGCCGAAGAGCTCCGTGCGTGTACCGTGCCCGTGGTGGGGGTTCTTGGAAACCACGATTTTGAGAAAGGCCGGCACAAGCTCATCCGCCAGATCGTGCACAACGAAAATGTTCATATTCTCGACGGCGAGGCCGTGGTGGTCGCGGATGTCGGATTCGCCGGCGTAAAGGGTTTTGGCGGAGGATTCGACAAGCACATGTTGTCCATGTTTGGCGAGGGGGCAATGAAAGCTTTTGTCCAGGAAGCCGTTGACGAAGCTTTGAGGCTGGATCGCGCACTCGCACGGCTCGACGCTGAATACAAGGTGGAAAGAAAAATAGCCGTACTTCATTATTCACCCTTAAGGGAAACCGTTTTGGGTGAACCCGAGCAGATCTTTCCGTTCCTGGGATCATCACGCCTAGCCGAACCGTTAAACAGGCGGAATGTGACCGCGGCCTTTCACGGCCATGCGCACGTGGGAAGCCTCGAAGGAAAGACCCCGCAGGGAATCCCGGTTTTTAATGTGAGCAAGCCACTGCTGACAAAGCTTGGATATAAGTGTCCGTTCTACGTTTTTGAGGCCTGATGCCGGACCGTGGTTCCGTCATTGGCAGATAATATTTCCCGTTGACCGGCTATTTTTGTTAATTCATTCTATTTTCTTACACAACCGGTCCGCTCGCGGTATTAACAGTTACCTTTCGGGAAAATATGGCGCTATTTGCGTCTAACCTCGAATGTAATGTTTAAGAAAATCGGAAACTTGTGGATAATTGACGATGACCCGATGGCTTCTTTTTACATTAAGAGGCTGGCTGAATTAGGGGAGCTGGCAAACATTATCACGATTTACGACAAGGCGCGGGGTGCGATGGATTATCTCTTACAGCATCGCAATTCAATAGAACACCTTCCCGACGTTATTCTCCTCGATATCTACATGCCCGAAATGGACGGCTGGACATTTCTGAAGGTCTTTGCCGACACACAGGATCAGTTCGCGAAGCCGATAGACATTTTTATCATCAGTTCCTCCGACCATCTCAAGGATATCAACAAAGCCCGGTCTATTCCGCATGTAAAAGCTTATCTTCAGAAGCCGGTGACGATGGAGGTCTTGAAAAATCTCGTCGCGGTTCCCGAGCGGGAGGAGTGATCATTCATGCGCCAAGTGGCCAAGGCGAACGATACAGCTGCAATTATCAACAGATTTCCAATAGCGCGAAACAGTGTGGTAATAATCCTTGCAGCAAAATGGCGGTATGATGGCGCGTGTTCGATAAGCGCCACATGTGCTCCAGTAATCAATACATCTTACTGGCGGATGGGCCTTGAATGAAATGTCGCAGCACCTTCACGCCGTCTTTCAGGCTGTGGGGTTTATTGACATACTGCGCGTTGAGATTTGCATATATCGGGATTGACTTCTCGTTCACGAAAGTTGAATACATCACGATCCTGGTGTCGTTGAGGCGCTCGTCCTTCCGGATCTCTATGAGGGTCTGATCGCCGTTCAACAAAGGCATGTTGATGTCGAGGAAAATGATATCCGGCAATTCACCAGCTGCAAGGAGATTGATCGTTTCAATCCCATTTACCGCTTCTACCACTTTGATGTTGGGGTCGATCGCTTCAACGATCTCTGCAAAAATTTCCCTGTCATCCGAGTCATCGTCTACGTACAATACTTTCATCGGGGAATTGTTTTTATTGAAGTTAAGAAATATTAAGCGATGTTTTTAGCGTTCAGCGGTAAAAAATCAATTACGGCGATGAATAAGTTCACTCGTAGTTCCAACGAACCGGCAGTATCAACCGGCAGTAGAACGAAGCACCAGGCTTCTTAACCGCCGGTACAACGGTATGGCTGCTGTTAAACGTGCTGCTGTGTAGAATGTCACGGCTTCTGTTTAGAAACAACAAGCCGCTGACGCAAGAAGTTACAACTAACATCGAATGGGCAAACGCACCGGGCGATGAGAAAGTTTAATGCGGGCATATTAATTTTTTTTACGGTGCGCGGTACCGCGGCCAGGCCTGAAGGGCCGTAAGATAACAGCCCAGGCTGTAGCGAATGCGGAGGCCTGGGTTAAAGCGCCCACCACCCCCAAGCCCTGAAGGGGCGATAGAAAAATACACCATGTCCAGTGCAACAATGAATCACAACCTTCTAACGTTGAGTCGTGGAAATTACCAGGCCTGAAGGGCCGTAAGATAACAGCCCAGGCTGCAGCGAATGCGGAGG
>CBFGXV010000281.1:0-4802 GCA_965652755.1 uncultured Chryseosolibacter sp.
GAACAATCTTGCACTGATGCTGCGCATCATGAAGGGCGCGAGCCTATTGACGATTCACGATTTACGACATCGCTGCGCACCATGAGTCGCACGAGCCATTGACGATTAACGACTGACGATTCACGCTCACGACTCTTCCCCCCACTAATTCACTAATGTTAAAGATCGATTGCCATTCGCACATTATCCCGAAGAAATTGCCTAACTGGAGCGAGAAGTTCGGTTACGGCGACTTCATTTATCTTCAGCATCATCGAAAGGGTTATGCGAAGATGATGCGAGGCAATCAGTTCTTCCGCGAAATCAGGGAAAATTCCTGGAACGCAGCGTTGCGCATCAAGGAATACGAGAAGTACAATACACAGGTACAGGTCGTGTGCACCATCCCCGTGATGTTCTCATATTGGGCGCGGCCCCTCGATTGTTGCGATCTTTCGCGCTTTCTCAATGACCACATCGCAGAATTGATTCACCAGTATCCTAAAAATTACCTGGGTCTTGGCACTGTTCCCATGCAGGACACTGAGCTGGCGATGCATGAGCTTGAGCGATGCCGGGAGATCGGGCTTCACGGCATCCAGATCGGATCGAATATAAACGACCTCAATCTGAATGAAGACCGGTTCTTTCCGGTTTTTCAACTCTGTGAAAAGCTTGGAATGGCGGTGCTCGTCCATCCATGGAATATGATGGGAGAAAAACACATGCAGCGTTACTGGCTGCCATGGCTCGTCGGTATGCCCGCAGAAACGAGCCGCGCTATCTGTTCCATGATTTTTGGAGGGGTTTTTGAGAGGTTACCGCAGCTGAGGGTCAATTTTGCACACGGAGGAGGTACATTTCTGGCGACATTGGGTCGAATCGGCCACGGCTTTGACTGTCGCCCGGACCTGGTGGCCATCGACAATCCGGTTCCCCCGAAGAATTACCTCGGGCGATTCTGGGTTGATACGGTGGTGCATGACAAATACATGCTTGAATTGCTCGTGAAAACGATCGGATCGAAAAGAGTTGCGCTTGGGAGCGATTATCCTTTTCCGCTCGGCGATCTTGAGCTTGGAAAATTTGTGGAAGAAACCGACCTTGACGCTGAATCCAGAGAAGACATTTATCACCGGTCAACGCTGGAATGGCTGGGATTGAGCAAAGAGAACTTTACATGAGGAAATTTAGTATACCGCTGCTTATAACGTTATGCCTATACGCATTCTCGTCCGCAGGACAGGATCCGCGTACCCAGGAATACCTGAGGCAGGAGGAGCAGCGCAAACATTCGGAAACCCTTCGGCAGCTTGACTCCGGCGTATACTTTATGGATCACAGCGAGTACATTCTCGCAGACGAAAAATTCCGGTATGTGCTGCGCAATATCCGCAGTGTTCCTTCGGACCTGACCTTTTACTTCGGCAAGAACTCTTTCTTTCTCAAAGAGTACAAGCAAAGTATCGACTGGCTTAATAAATACATCCAACTGAAAGGAACAACGGGCCAGTTTTACGAAGAAGCCACAAGCTGGCTCAGGAAAGCAGAGGCTGAATATCTGAAAGAAAAAACGCAGGCTGCCGGGAAGACAAAAGAATTGCTGTCTAAAAACTATGACATTGACTGTGGGCCGACCGGCAAGGTGACGTGTCCCGTCTGTCAGGGAAATCACGTGATCGTAAAAAAAGGCCCGTTCGGGGATTCATATAAAACCTGCCCGTATTGCAACGAGCACGGAATTCTGACCTGTGAGCAATACAACAAACTTTTGAGAGGCGAACTTCAAAAATAATCCCGGAGGTTTACTGCGTGTCGCATCGCTGCCGTCGGCAATTGCGGCTTATCCCTTTAGCCGGAAATCGTTATATTTGCCCCTTATTTAATCTAAAACCGCATTAACCTGCAATTAATGGCGGATTTATGGCTTTACATAACAAAATGGACAGCCGTCTTCTCAAGGAGAAGATGCGGTCGGCTTCGGAGGATCGTACCACGATCTCCTTTTACAAATATCATCAGATAGCGGATCCAGCTGCGTTCAGGAACGAATTGTATAAAAATTTCGAAGCGCTGAATGTAATGGGACGCGTCTATGTCGCATCTGAGGGCATCAACGCACAGATCAGTGTACCCTCCGACCGTATTGACGCTTTTAAAGGTTATCTCTTCAGTATACCTTTCCTGAATGGCGTGCGATTGAACGTTGCAGTGCAGGATAACGGCAAATCATTTTTCAAACTGAAAATACTCGTTAGAAAAAAGATTGTTGCTGACGGTTTGAACGACGACACATTCGATGTTACTGACCAGGGTGTCCACGTGAACGCGGACGAGTTCAACCGGTTGGCGAAAGATCCTAATACGATTATTGTCGACATGCGAAACCATTATGAGAGTGAGGTAGGACATTTTATCGATGCAATCCGACCCGATGTTGATACGTTTCGTGAAGAGTTGCAAGTCGTGCAGGACCTGATGCGTGACCAGACCGATAAGAATCTGTTGATGTATTGTACCGGAGGCATACGCTGCGAGAAAGCAAGCGCGTGGATGAAGCATCTCGGATTCAGGAATGTGTTTCAACTCAATGGTGGAATAATCAAATACGCGCAGGAAGTCAGGGAGCAAAACCTGGAAAACAGGTTCATCGGAAAGAATTTCGTGTTCGATGAGCGCCTTGGCGAGCGTATCACAAATGATATCATCGCGGTATGCCATCAGTGTGGAAAAGCCTGCGATGACCACACGAATTGCAGGAATGACGGGTGTCACCTTTTGTTTATTCAGTGTATAGAATGTGGCGAAAAATACAAAGGTTGTTGCTCGGAGGCTTGCGTCGAGACGCTGACATTGCCACAGGACGTGCAAAAAGAATTGCGCAAAGGCAAAAACAAGGGCCGCCAGGTGTTCAAAAAGGGCCGATCTGAAAAAATACCTTACATGAAAAAAGGTTTGAGAACCGAATGATCCATGGCGGAAAAGTCTAAAAAACTGGAAAAATGAGCATCCGGATAGGAATTATCAACGTTTCTGACCGGGCAAGTGCGGGAATTTACGAGGATACGCCGGGCATGACAATTGCTGCTACGCTTTCGGAATACCTCAGAAGCTCGTGGGAGAAGGAATACGCGGTGGTACCCGATGAACAGGAACTCATTGAACGAACCATGATCGACATGGCTGACAATAAAAACTGTTGTCTTATTATCACTTCTGGCGGCACCGGACCCGCAAAACGCGACGTCACTCCGGAGGCGACCGAGGCGGTTTGCGACAAGATGATGCCTGGCTTCGGCGAGCTCATGCGGGCGAAAAGTCTTACATACGTACCGACGGCAATTCTTTCGAGACAAACAGCAGGAATAAGAAACAGAACTTTAATCGTGAATTTACCCGGCAAACCAAAGTCTATCAGGCAGTGCCTCGACGCGGTTTTCCCGGCAATTCCATATTGCATTGATCTGTTAGAAGGCCCTTTTCTAGAGTGTAACGAAGACGTAATGCCGGCATTTCGTCCTAAAACATCTTAATTCTTGAGGTATGGCGCGGATAAAATATTACTACGACACTGAGACCTGCAAGTACGAGCGGGTCAGAACACGCAAGAGTGACATCGTTCTGAATGCGCTCGGATTTTTATCCCTGACCGTGATGATGGCGGTCGGTCTTCTTATCCTTTACGATAACTACTTTGAATCGCCTAAAGAACTCCTCCTCAAGAATGAGGTCAGGGAGCTCGAGTTCTACTACGACAAGCTCAACAAGGATGTTGAACAGCTTAGCTCGATACTCGATAATATCGAACAGCGTGACGACAACATTTATCGGGTTGTACTCGGCGCCGAGCCGATCGAAAAATCCGTTCGGGATGCAGGTATTGGTGGCGCCGACCGTTATGCTGACATCAGGAAGAAGGACATCAACCATTCTGATCTTGTGATCGAGCTGCATGAAAAAGTGGATCGCGTGCGCCGGAAGCTTTACATCGAATCGAAATCGCAGGATGAAGTTGTTCATCTGGCCGAAAAGAAGGAAAAACTGTACGCTTCGATCCCCGCTATCCAGCCGATTGCAAACAAACAGCTCATTGCCCTTGCATCAGGTTTCGGATTGCGTATCCATCCTGTGTACAAGGTGAAGAAAATGCACAACGGGATCGACTTCGCCGCAAGTATCGGAACGCCGATCTATGCTACGGCGGATGGAACTGTTGAGAAACTTGAAGTCCGCTTCAGCGGATATGGAAAGATGATCGAAATAGATCACGGATTCGGATACCGTACCCGCTATGCGCACATGCACGACTTTGCAGTGAAGCGCGGCCAGCAGGTTAAACGAGGTGACCTGATCGGCTATGTGGGCAATACAGGTCTCTCAACAGCTCCACACCTCCATTATGAAGTATTCATCAACGATCAGCGCGTAGATCCTGTACACTATTTCTTCAACGATCTCACGGCGGCCGAATACGAAAAGATCCTCGAGTTGGCTTCCGCCGAAAATCAATCTCTGGGAATGTAGTGTGAGGTGGTGAAAGGTGTTAAGGTGTTAAGGTGTTAAGGTGTTGAGGTGCGTCTTGGGCGCCTGAGGGTCAACACCCAGCCTACTGATTTAATCAATTCAGGTTTTCAGTTCAGCGGTCTGCCATGACCACTCATTTCATTGGGAGATTTAAGGGGCATTCGTTATATTCGTAGAAACCCCGCCCCGATGAAAAACTGTTTCATCATAGTTTTCACGCTGTCCACCCAAACGTTCCTTCCATCAATATGCTTTTCGCAGGGCTGCAGCGATGCCGGGTTTTGCACCATGGGTGCGAT
>CBFGXV010000282.1:0-4786 GCA_965652755.1 uncultured Chryseosolibacter sp.
AGCGTTTTTTCATTCACCCATCAGGCAACGGTTACCTTCCCCTTTAAAGAATGAGAACGTTTATCTGCCTGTTACCGATCTCTCTCTGTGCCCTCTGCAGCCATGCACAGGATACACACGATGAAGACATCGATGTGCAGCGGATAACGGACGAATATTTGCCGGTCCCTGACGACGATCAGGACTATGAGGACCTATATGAAAACCTCGTACAGCGCATGTCCTCGCAACTGGATCTCAACACGGTCACTCCGCAAGAGCTGAGGTCATTACACATCTTGAACGACGCGCAGATCGATAGCTTTATGGAGTATAGAAATGATGCGGGCACCTTGCTTGATATATATGAACTACAAATAATTCCGGGGTTCGATGAAGATGTACTAAAACGGCTTCGGCCTTTTGTCTGCGTGATCGACCCCTCAGAAAAAATCGACAGAAAACTTTTCGCGCGTATACTTTCTCCCGGGCATTCATATTTCGTCTCGCGTTATGAACGCACTCTTGAAACAAAAAGGGGATTTCGGAGGTCAGCTGATAGTACCTCCGTCTATCGGGGTTCGCCGGACAAGATATATTTTCGTTTCAGGTCATCCCTTCCGGGTGATTTCAGTTTCGGCATGACCGGCGAAAAAGATGCTGGTGAGAGGATAGTCCTGGATCCACGGCGCAGACAGTGGGGATTCGACTTCACGTCGTGGCATTGCCAGGTGCGCAACAAAGGGAAAATAAGAAATCTGATAGCAGGTGATTTTCAAGGACAGTTCGGTCAGGGTCTGGTGGTCGGGGGCGCCTTCGGTTTGAGCAAGGGCGGGGAAACCGTTGCCACACTGCAAAAAAGCCCACGTGGGATTCCAGCCTTATACTTCTGTCAATGAAAACGCATACCAGCGCGGACTTGCCATCACCCTTGAGGCCTTTCGCGGATTTGAGATCTCCATGTCATATTCCTATCGCTTCCGCGATGCTTCGCAGTCAGGGACATACGAGACGCCCGGCGTTACCTCGTTTCAGACAAGCGGCTACCATCGCACATCAACTGAAATATCCCATCGAAAGAATATAGCAGAGCAAAACACAACCGTAGTGCTCAACCTTAACAGGAAGAAAGTCGAGAGCGGAGTCGTTATCAATTACGTCCATTTTGACACAGAGATGCGGAGAAGACCGGCCCTGTATAATCAACATGCTTTCAGTGGAGACAGAAACCTGAACACCTCCTGTTATATCAACTATCGGATCGCTAACGTTTCCTTGTTCAGCGAAATCGCGCGATCTATGCCCGGTGGATGGGCAATGATCATCGGAAGCCTGGTGAGCGCACATCCCGACCTCGAACTGGCGATACTGTACAGAAATTATCAGCGTGATTATCACACATTCTCGTCAAGCGCATTTTCGGAAAACACGCAGCCAGTCAATGAACGCGGTGTGTACTGGGGATGGAAATACACCTGGAGCCGTACATACAGCTTCAATGGATACGTGGATCTTTTTGAATTTCCATGGTTGGGATTCAGGAGGTACAAGCCCGCGCACGGCTATGAGTGGCTGTTGCGGGGAAATTACAAACCATCAAAGAAAGTCACTGTGACCCTTCAATACAGGGAAGAAGTAAAAGCGCGGAATTCCGCAGAAGCGTCCAACCGTTACACTGTGGAAGATGGTACGCGGCAAGACGTTTCCTTTCAATGCGATTACGGCGCCGGAGATTTAATAAGATTTAAATCGCGCGTGCAGTACAATGCGTACAACATCGACAACACAACCACAGAAGGATGGGCGCTTGTTCAGGATATCGGCATTTCAAAAGGACCTTTCCAGCTGAGCGCGCGACACGCATTATTTGACACAGACCATTATGATAACCGCCATTATGTTTACGAGAACGACGCGTGGCTGAGCTATTCATTTCCGGCTTACTCCGGGGTGGGTGTAAGAAACTATGTACTGTTTGAGTACAAAATTAACAAAACGCTGTCCATCTGGCTTCGCTATGCCAGGACAAGGATGCTTCACGACACTGAAATCGGCACCGGGCACGACGTAATAGAGGGAAATACAAAGAATGATGTTAAATTTCAGGCGCGAATAAAATTCTAGAGGAAAAAATCATGCATGCGCTGAAATATATTACACCTGAAGTTCTTTTGGTGATGTGCATCGGAGGCATCGCCTTTGTTTTGATTTTTCGGGCTATTTTTAATAAACGGAAATAGAATTACCAATTGTATCCTTCGCGTATAAACCTCACAACAACAAACTCTATTAAAAAATCAGCTATGAAAACGAAATTTTTTGCCTTGGTACTCCTTCTGGCCGGTCCGGTTGCCTTCTCTCAGGTAACGAAAAAAGCGCTGGAGCTTCCGGAATTCAAGAGCATCTATGTCAATTCGAATTACACTGTTTACTTGAAGCAGACGAACAAGCAGGAAGTAACGGTTGAAGCCCTTACCGAAATTTTTTCAGTCAGTGACATCAAGGTTGTGGATGGTATTCTGATGGTTAATATTGAGCGCAAGCCGGAAACTCCGAACAAGAGTCTTTGGGCCAAGATCGATGACATCAAGCTGAATCCAACCATGAAGCTATACGTCACAATGAAGAACATTGAAGAGCTGCAGGTGAATGGAGGCGGAAAGATCATTGCTGAAAATTCACTCGCTACCGGGAACATCAAACTCGCCGTCAATGGCAATGGCAGTATGGATCTCGATCTGAAGGGCGACATGATGAAAGCAGAGGTGACGGGTTCAGGGAGTATCGCCCTGAGGGGTTATGCAACTTCACTCGATGCGCTCATCAGCGGCGCCGGAACCATTAATGCTTACAATTGTCCGATGGACAACGCGAAAGTGCGGGTGAGCGGATCAGGGATCTGTGAGCTGAACGTAACGAACACGATCGATGCGATTGTTGCGGGCAGCGGGTTGGTCAAGCACAAGGGCAACACGAAGAATGCGCAGAAAAAGGTATACGGGAGCGGTAGTGTAGACAGAGCGTATTGACCGGACGCGGTATCTTTGTTATCTTTTTTTAAGACCTCATTTTACTGGTACTGTTTTCTGGTACGGTGACACATATGATTTAACGTGTCCCGAGCGATATTTTCCGGAAAATCTGACTAAGGAGGTTAGTATATAGAACAGATGGGGTTCTTAAATATCAAAAAAGAGCCCCGAATCGGCAAATTTTAGCGTTTTAAGTCGAAAAAGGCGCAAAAGAGCTTGGCAGGTATATAATTAATTTTTATTACCTTTAACTTGTTAAGGTGCCGATTTTTCCCGTTTGAGCCTTTCAAAAAAGCTTTCATCAATGGGGCAAGTTGTCAACTGACACTAACTTATCTTCTCATTTATTCTTTAAAACAATGAACATTTACGTTGCCAACATCCCTTTTAAGGCATCCGAACAGGAATTGAAGGGATTATTCGAAGAGTACGGCGAAGTCTCCTCCGCCAAAATTATTATGGACAAGGTCACTCAGCGTAGCCGCGGTTTTGGATTCATCGAAATGGCTGATGAATCAGCAGGACGACAGGCTATTACAAGTTTGAACGGTTACAACTTCCTCGGCAAGACCCTGGTGGTGAATGAAGCACGGCCCAAAACTGACGCTCCCCGCGGTGGCGGTGGTGGTTACAGAAGCGGCGGTGGCGGCGGCGGATTTAACCGGAACAATAACATCGATTAATTCTACCGGCTGGTATTGCTTGATACTGAAAAACTGTCTTCTTCGAAGACAGTTTTTTTTGTCCCTGTACGCACGGAAAATTATCGCACAAATTGGTTGTTACTGAAAAAGCAATTTTGTAAACTTTGTATCTCAACAAAATTTACTGCCATGAGTGTCATCTCCAACGTTGAGTCCTGGGGCAATAGTCATCGCCCTGGATTTCTGGATATTTTCCGTATTGCCTTAGGAATCTTCATTACTTTCAAGGGTCTCCAGTTCATCACGAACATGGATGAATTGGAGAACACTACATCAGGAATAACCACGTGGTTCGCAGGCGCTGTGCTGGCGCATTATATCATCTTTGCGCATATTCTTGGCGGGCCACTCATCATCGCCGGACTGTTCACCCGTTTTGCATGTCTCATACAGGTCCCTATACTTATCGGTGCAGTCGTTTTTGTCAACGCCCCGCGAGGTCATCTTTCAATGGGCAGCTACATGGAACTTTGGCTTTCAATAATTGTACTGACGGGTTTAATCGTATTTATGATTTTTGGTGCCGGCAAATATTCTCTGGACGCCAAACGACGAAGAGAGGTCAGCACATTACACTAATCTGATTACTTAAACCTAACCCCCCGGGGCACCTATCGAGATAGGTGCCCTTTCTTTTTTATATTGGGCAAAATATGGAACCATACGTCATTGGAATCGATCTGGGAACGGGAAGTGCAAAGGCTATTGCTGTCGATCCTTCAGGACGTGTGTTGGCGACTGCCCACTCATCCTACCCCACACTTCAGCCCCGGGCAGGTTACCAGGAACAGGTGCCCGAACTCATATGGCAGGCTTACATCAAATGCATTTCCGGAATCACTTCAACGCTAAAGAAAAGTCCGGATGCCGTTTGCCTCAGCAGCGCCATGCACAGCGTCATTCCCGTGAACCAGAAAGGAGAACCACTGATGAACATGATGATCTGGGCTGATAATCGCAGCTCATCCGTGGCATCTGAAATTCACAACTCATCCCAGGGTCAGGTTCTTTATGAGACAACGGGCACACCAATCCACGCCATGACGCCGGTGTGCAAGATCAGGTGGTTAA
>CBFGXV010000283.1:0-4782 GCA_965652755.1 uncultured Chryseosolibacter sp.
TGTTAATGCCTGGATGTCCCTTTCAGTAAGCGGTCGAGAATATTTTTTGCCGCTTCGGTAATTACAGTTCCGGGTCCAAATATAAAGGAAGTTCCGGCTGTGCGCAGAAATTCGTGATCCTGTTCGGGTATAACGCCGCCGGCGACAATCATGATATCGCTGCGGCCAATTTTTCTTAATGCCTGGATCAAACCTGGAATGAGCGTTTTGTGTCCCCCTGCGAGACTTGAGGCGCCCACAACGTGTACATCATTTTCCGCCGCCTGTTGCGCCACTTCTTCGGGCGTCTGGAACAGCGGCCCGATGTCAACATCGAATCCGAGGTCGGCAAAGCTTGTGGCTATGACCTTGGAACCGCGGTCGTGGCCATCCTGTCCCATTTTTGCGATAAGAATGCGTGGCCTGCGTCCTTCGAGCGCGGCGAATTTGTCAGACAACATTCGCACGGTGACAAATTCATCAGCGTTTTTCATTTCTGCCTGGTAAATACCCGAAATCGACCGGATGGTTGCTTTATAGCGTCCAAAAACATTTTCCATTGCTTGCGATATCTCGCCAAGGGTCGCGCGCTTTCTTGCCGCTACGATTGCCGCCTCCAGCAAGTTCCGACCTGATGCCGCAGCTTGTTCAAGCTGGGATAACGCTGCTACAACTTCCTCTTCATTGCGGTCCGCTTTCGTGCGCGCCAACCGTTTTATTTGTTCTTCCCTGACGGCTGTATTGTCAATCTCCCTGATTTCGAGATCCGACTTAATGTCGCTGCGATATTTGTTTACGCCAACAATTACATCGCTTCCGGAATCGATCCGCGCCTGTTTTGCTGCAGCCGCCTGCTCTATTCGCATTTTCGGAATTCCCGTTTCGATTGCCTTCGTCATCCCTCCGAGGGATCCGATCTCGTTCATTAATTCCGACGCTTTTTGTGCGAGCGCTAATGTGCGTGATTCAATATAATACGATCCGCCCACCGGATCAACTACCCTCGTAACGCCAGTTTCTTTTTCGATGTAGAGTTGGGTGTTGCGTGCGATCCGGGCGGAGAAGTCTGTTGGTAACGCAATCGCTTCATCTAATGAATTGGTGTGAAGCGACTGTGTGCCGCCGAAAACGGCCGCGAGCGCTTCGACGCAGGTGCGGGTGATGTTGTTGTACGGATCCTGCTCTGTCAGGCTCCAACCGGATGTCTGGCAATGAGTACGCAATGCCATTGAGCGGGGATTTTCGGGATTAAATTGTTTTACAATCGCCGCCCACAACACTCGGGCCGCACGCATCTTGGCAATCTCGTTGAAGAAGTTCATTCCGATGCCCCAGAAGAATGAGAGACGCGGCGCGAAGTCGTCAATTGGTATTCCTGCCCCTATTCCCGCACGAATATACTCCAGTCCATCCGCGAGCGTATAAGCGAGCTCGAGTTCCGCGGGCGCACCCGCTTCGTGCATGTGATAACCGCTGATACTAATGGAGTTGAACTTTGGCATGTTGCGCGAGGCGTAAGAAAAAATATCGGCAACGATTCGCATGGATGGTCCCGGCGGATAAATGTACGTATTGCGAACCATGAACTCCTTCAGAATATCATTCTGAATCGTGCCGTTGAGTTGTGACGGTTTTACGCCCTGTTCCTCGCCGGCCACAATATAAAACGCCATGACAGGTATGACTGCGCCGTTCATCGTCATGGAGACCGACATCTTGTCAAGTGGTATCTGATCGAAGAGCATCTTCATGTCATCTACCGTGTCGATGGCCACTCCGGCCATTCCAACATCTCCTTTAACGCTCGGATGATCCGAGTCATAGCCGCGGTGTGTGGCGAGATCAAATGCAACGGACAGGCCGCGTTGACCGGCAGCGAGATTTTTTCTGTAGAATTCATTGCTCTCCTTCGCTGTGGAAAATCCTGCATACTGCCTGATTGTCCACGGCCTCGTAGTATACATCGTCGCATAGGGTCCGCGCAGGTACGGCGGAATCCCGGCGGTGAATCCATCAAGAGGCGCTGGCGGATCATTGTTAACATGATCTCCGCGATACGTGTTGAAAGCTAATTTCGAAAAATCAGGACGCTGCATGATCCCTCCATTTTTGCTGAAACAGTTCCCACGAACGGGCCGCGATATTATGAGTGATTGCATCGATAGCCCAGGCACCTGCAAGCGGATCTGGTACTGTGTCGAGGAAAGATTCTTCGCGCAGGATCGAAGGGACGTTCCGCGACCATCTCGTGAATAATGCATCTTCCTTCACACTTTTAATCGTGAGCGAATTGCATCCGCCGATTGCTGCAGCCATTGCAGCGAAAGTTGCGTGCAGCATATTCTCACGCGGCGCATACGACGTGTCGGCAACATCTTCCACACGCGCATGAATAAAGAGATCCTCATTGCGGAATTCAGTCTGACCATAAGCGCGGGCAATCTGAAACCACAACATCCTCAGCGCTTTGAATTTTGAAACAGTCTCTAAGAAAGAAGCATCGGCTGCAAGTGAAAAGCAAATGGAAGAAAAAACATTCCGGGGATGTGCGCCGGCAGAAAACTCTTCAAAGAGTTTCACACCTGCAATGAGCGCATCTGAGATTTCAGTTGCCGGCGATGAGGCCTGCACAACATTACCCAACGCCTTCAAATTGTTATTACCATTCAAATAAAAATCCAGATTACTTCTTTTGGGAATCGATTCCCAAAATAGCGCACCATAGATTGAAGCAGGTTTCGACTCAGCCTGTATGAAACGTGTTAAGGAATAAAGAGAGTCCGGGTTATCATCGTCGAGATAAAATCCGATGTAACAAAATGGCCACTGAATATTGGACATCAGTTTGTTAAGATCCGGAGTGAATAATTTCGGCAGGTCGAACATGATTCCATCTGCACCGTGAGTCAGGTGATCGAGCGCCTGCGTGTTCGCTTTTTCTACATTCTGCGTAGAAATTACGGGGAGATTGTACCACGTTCGATTTTGGGAATTCTGTGCGGCCGGTAATTGGAAGGTATTAGCAAAATGCAGATCAGCATCTTTTGACGAATCATAGTAAGGTAGGAATAAAATATCATCTTTCCCACGCCACGAAAGAATTTCAAATGGATTTTCTCCGTTGAGTTCCTGTCTCGCGATCTTCTCCCAATCCGCCTGATCGGATCTGGGAAATTTTTTTTTCAAATCAGTTTCAACAGAGTGCATTTCCATTCAGTTAAAAAAATTTCAACTCAATTTTAGTCAAGAATTCTCCTCCAGTTGCGTTTAAAAGGAAAATTAATGATACTAATTTTTTTTTCTAAAAAATCAAGGGTGACGCGGCTTGTTTTGATGACCTGTTTTTTTACATCTTTGTCTCCCCTTTCCCCACAAGGGTCTCAAACTTCAAGAATTCAGAGCTAAATGGAAGTAAGCTGCGGCACAGTATGGAATGATTGTCTGGAAGTAATTCGGATAAATGTTGAAGAAGAGAACTTCAACACATGGTTCAAGCCTATCTCTCCTATTCGTGTTGATGGTGACGTACTTACGATTCAGGTTCCCTCCCAGTTTTTTTATGAATGGCTCGAAGATAATTATGTTGCTGTCTTAAAAAAAGCTATTCACTCCGTACTTGGCCCGGGTGGCCGGCTGGAATATTCAGTTGTCGTTGACAGCGGGAATCAACAGACTCCACCTGTCGCCGTCAATTATCCCGCAAACGGGATTGGCAACCGGCGTGGCGCGGCTGCGGGGGGCGGAACTTTTGGCTCCGACGATTATTCTCCTTTCACTTTAAAGGCGCTCAACCCGCAAAACATCAATTCCAGGTTGAATCACGCTTATTCATTTGACAATTTTGTCGAAGGTGACTGTAACAGACTGGCGCGTTCTGCAGGCTTGGCAGTTGCAAAAAAACCCGGTGTCACATCTTTTAATCCGCTCATGTTATACGGTGGCGTCGGTGTGGGAAAGACACACCTGGTGCAGGCTATCGGAAACGAGATAAAGAACAACATGCCCGCGAAAGTTGTGTTGTATGTTGATCAAAATGATTTTACAAATCAGTTTTTGAATGCGCTTCAGAATCACCGGCTGCAGGATTTTCAAAACTTTTATTTACAGGTGGATCTGCTGATCCTCGACGATGTGCAATTCCTTGCGGGACGTGAGAAAACGCAGGAGATGTTCTTCCACATATTCAATCAACTACACCAGTCGGGCAAGCAGATCATTATGACGAGTGATTGTCCTCCTCGCGATCTCAAAGGATTTCAGGAACGCCTGCTTTCCCGGTTCAAGTGGGGTCTTACTGCCGATCTTCAGGAGCCGGACTTTGAAACCAAGCTTGCGATCATCAATCGCAAGATGCAGGCCGATGGGATCGAGATCCCGACGGAGGTTTCGGAATATCTTGCTTACAGTGTAGATACCAACCTCCGCGACATGGAGGGCGTTTTGAACTCGCTCATCTTTCATGCGACACTGCTGAAAAAAGAGATCGATCTCGAACTGGCCAAGGAAGTCCTGAAAAATATAATCAAGGAGATCCAGTCCGACGTCAGCGTCGACTTCATCCAAAAGACCGTTGCTGAATATTTCAAGTGTGACCTCGACGCCATGAAAGGCAAAGTAAAGAAACGGGAGATCGTAATTCCGCGGCAAGTCGCCATGTATTTCTGCAAGCGCTTCACACAACTGACACTGGCCCTGATCGGAGAAAACTTCGGCGGCCGCGATCACAGCACTGTGATCCACGCGCTTGAATCCGTTGCAGACATGATGAAGACGGATGGAAACTTCAAAAACTCTGACGGCAGG
>CBFGXV010000284.1:0-4774 GCA_965652755.1 uncultured Chryseosolibacter sp.
TTAAGAAAAATTACGGCATCGAATTCAATAAGCTGTTCTGCATTACCAACATGCCCATAAGCCGGTTTCTCGAATATCTGATCAAAAGCGAAAATTATGAACGGTACATGGAACGCCTGCTGAGTGCCTTTAATCCGGTTGCCGCAGAAAATGTAATGTGCCTCAATACGCTTTCTGTTGGTTGGGACGGAGCGCTGTACGATTGTGATTTTAATCAAATGCTTGACTTACCGATCGGTACCGCTGCGAAACACATCAGTAACTTTGACATCGGCCTGCTTTCGAATCGCCCTATTCAAACCAATCAGCATTGTTATGGATGCACAGCTGGCACGGGATCCAGCTGCTCCGGCGCAACTGTTTGACTGGACGCCGTTGCGGGTGATCGATATTCGAAACGGCCTGCCCTACCGCAATCGTTCGCGGTATGGTTTTTGATTGTCCCTTCACGTAATGAAAACAACGAAGGAAATTTTTCGGGATATCTTGATGAGCGCCCAAACCAACTGTGTTCTGAAGATCAAGTTGAAAGGCGTAGAAAACCCTGTCATCACCGCAGTTGATCGGGTTGAAAATAAAAAGATCGTGTTGAAGCCCACCTGTCTGTATGGCTATACGCTGGCGAAGAGGACCATTACACTTGCCGAAATAGAATCCCTCACCCGCTACAAAACACAGTTCAATCACCCTCTGTTTGAAAGGCTGCGCTTCATTAGAAATAACATTGTGGAAATCCGGAAAAATTTCGGCTCATTCAATGAGCAACAGATAACCGGCACCATTTAAGGCTTAACGCCTTCCCAAAACCTTTTTTAGCTCGGTCACCAGTTCGTAAAAGCTGTTCTGCTTCACGAGGAAACCGGCATTCAAAGCCTTGTAAGTTTCTATGTCCGTTTTCCGCGTGTGTGTGGAGTACATAATCACAGGGATCCGGTTAAGCCGGCGGTCTTTTTTTATCTGAGCAAGACAGGTATTGCCATCAACCTTAGGCATATTAATATCAAGAAAAATATACGCAGGCAGATCAATATCGCTATTCAGGATCTGGAGCGCTTCTTCGGCGCTCTTGGCTACCAGACATATGATAGAGGAGTCGATTTCGCGAACGGCATCACAGAAGATCTCGATGTCTTCTTCGTCGTCATCGACATTAAGAATCGTCATAGGCAATAAAATGGGGCAAAGCAATTTGAAAAAAAAAGTCTCATTCAGCAATGCAGGCCGCGATATTTATTAAGTAACCAGGACCGCCGGAAATATTGGCGCGGCGGCGGTAGGAACGATTTTTGCCGGAAAACGCTTTTGAAAATTGTTATATAATAATTTGGCACCGTGCCGGTTTCAGGAAATCTTTCCACTCCACAGGCTGCGCTCAAATTGCTTACATCAAAACTATGAATAATATCTTGGGGAGACGAGGATGGGAACGAACGGGGATGACGGCTTTTTGGGGAGAAATTGCCCCATGCGACCATATCCTTCAGATCTACGAAACTGATGACGAGTTCATTACCACCCTCGAAGGGTTTGTGACATCGGGATTCATTTCCGGTGAGTCTGTTGTAGTTATTGCCACGACCGACCACCTGAAGGCCCTGAACGACCGGTTGAGGAAAAAAGGCTTTGACCTATTCTCACTCACACTTCAGGATCATTACATCCCGCTTTCAGCTGAGGAGACGCTCGCCCAATTTATGATCAACGGTTGGCCTGATGAAAATCTCTTCTTTCATCTTTTAACCAATCTTTTGCTTCGCGCCCGCAAGAAGGAGCGCCGGGTGCGCGCGTTCGGGGAAATGGTAGCCTTGCTCTGGAGCCAGGGATTTAGCGGCGCAACGGTACACCTGGAGCACCTATGGACCCGTTATTGCGAGTCGGAGGAATTCAGCCTGTTTTGCGCTTACCCGAAAGCCGGATTTACCGAGGATCCGAAAGAATCACTTTCACAGATTTGCCAGTGTCATTCCAAGATGATCGCAACTCAGGAGAACAATTTTGAGGAGCTGCTGGTAAAAGCTGTGTGACGAGGTTATTCACCGGCGTCGCTGTCAGAAAGACGCCGGAAGCCGAGATGACAACCTTCGAAGCACCAACGGTAATGCAGTCTTAAGGTGTTGTTTTCCCAAACTATTGCGTAACTGTGGGTCAATCCCGACAACCCGTGTGGCCCGACACCGGGATCTTGCTCAAAAAATGCGATCACAGGATTTTCTTCAGCGGCGTCCTCGATGATCCGGTAAAATTTATACTTCGTCAATCCTGAAATATTCGTCTGTATTCGCAAATCCTCCGTGAAAGTTATGAATTGCGGCGGCACTGCCGGAACGGGCTTCGTGTAATAGCCGGCCCCCGGAGAGTATCCATATTCCGTGTGTAACCATGTTCCTCTTATTTGATCAGGACTTGTTGTTTTCAGCATCGCTGTCTCCTCCTCACAGGAGGAAGTCAGAATCAGGAAGACGAAAAGCCCTTGCAGAAATCTCATAAAAAATACTTTTTCTCTTAGACACGGTAACCATCGCGATGGTTGGTGCCTGCGGGAATATTCAGCCCGCTCCTGTCGAAGTTTGCCATTACTCTATCGTGAATTCGAATTCACATGGAGCGTATTTGGTGAGGTAAAGGCAATCAGCGTCAAGCTTTGGCAGCGCGCCCCTCAATTGTGTCCATCGATGCGCCGTTGAGCCTGGTCCTACCCTTATCGAGTCCTTGCCGAGCGCGTAAACGGCATGCTGGCCGTCGGACAAGAACCATGAACCGGTTTCGCCTTTTTTCCGGATTGCATTCTGAAATGACCCGCCAGTGCGAAAGCCTAGTTCCAGCGTAACGGGCAGGTTCTCCGGACCATCGACCAGTACCCGTACCGTTGTTCTCCCCTTCCCCGGGGTTATAAATACCTTCGTCTCGAGTTTTTGTACTTCCGATTCCATTCTTTCCGTCCGGGGCACCTTGGTCCATGCATCCGTATCCGTTGGGATCTTATCGGCTGGAAGTGGCTGATAATAGGGACCATAGATGGTCGATGAAAGCACGTACGAGTCTCCGTGTTTTTCCATTTGCTGGCTTTGGAACTGACCCTTTCCAAAGAATGCTGCGGACAGTCGCATTGCTTCCAGCGCGGCGTCACCCTTGAAATACGTAAAGAAGGTTGTGTTGTCAGTTATCACGGACATATCTACGGATCCTTCCCTGATGCGGACCATATCAGAATGCTTCAAATGCTTGTGATATGCGGTAGGTGGTGGCTCCGGTTCCGGAAGCGGACTCAGCAACGAAGCGTCCTCGAGAAAAAGCGGTAACATATAACCAAGATGTTCGGTTGGGACGGTTTCTTCAATATACCGGATCATTCCCGAATAACGACTATTTCCGTCGAGCAATGCCATTTGGTTATAGGCGAGATAATAGCCCGACATATTTCTTCGGAGATATTTATCCTGCCTGTTCGAAGTTTCAGTTACAACTTCACCATTCGAGTGAACGAGATAGAAGGTAAGATCGAGATTCTTCCGAACGACATCATAGAGATAATCGATCTTCATGCGTTTTGCAACGTCGATGAGACTTCTGTTTGTGATGGGCGTGTACACGGCAGTGCTCCGCTCGTTGTATTGACCCTCGGGATCGATATCGATCTTTTCCGCCAGCCACTGCCCGACCCGGCTCCGATACTTCGGTTCGGGGAAGAAACTATGAATCCACGCCAGGGCAGCGCACACCACCCACCGGTGGTTCGGTGTGTGAATGCCGCCCACTGAAAGCGCATTGCCAGCCCGTTGCAGATAATGCTTCAGGGTCGCGGGCAGCTTACCGTATTTCACCTGCTTGTGCTTTTCCATGATGGAATAAGCCACCCCGAGCGGAAAAATTGTGAATCCCAAATCCGGTGTCGAATGAAAATTCGTGGTCAAAAGGTCAATAGTGCCATCGTCATGTTGCAGGGCCACCAATGCATTCGCCGCGAGTTCCATGCGACCGAGTATCTCGGAAGAATTGTAATAACGCGAATCCTTCGAGACGTAACCGCAGATGAGGGTTTGTATCAGGTGCGCCGTGCCTATCGGTGACACTACGCTGTCGGCATCAAACACAGCGCCGAAGTAAACACTGTTCTGTTGGACAGACTGCCTCTTTAGCGCCCCTGCAATACTTTCGTCGTTCGCAGCGATAAGTTTTTTTAACAACAGAAGCCTGTCGCCCCTGCCTTGCGAAAGCGCCTTTGGGTTAAGACAAGTCAGAAATAATACTGCACAGAATGTCACTGCAATCCGACCGTAAGAATGTGCCATCAGTTTGATCATCGTTATAAGTTTGAACTCATGCACCGCTATGCTTAAGTCAAGAACTCCGACCTGCTCCGGCGGTAAAGTGTTCAAGTTAAATCAACCGTGTGTAAAACCAAACTGCTGGGCTTTCTGGAAAGTCGTGCTGCTGATTATAAAGCTACCCTCCTCCTACAGCGGCTATTAGGCGCAATAATAGTATCTTTACGACGCTGATCACGCTGTTCGTCAGCTTCAGGATGGCAGAAGGTGAAGAAAGAATATTTTTGTATTCAGCTAAATAACCCACAGCTTAATGGAGTCTTCAGTTTCGTCTAAAAAAGTTGCCAGGAGGCCGGGGAAAAATGCGTCCCCGTCAGGAAACTGGGTCAGAAAAGCTAAGAGGTGTATCTGGATCTCCCTCCTTCTCTTCATCTCACTTCCCCTGCTATATGTTTTCAAAGTTCTCATCAATCTTTTCGGACTGTTCGGGAGAATGCCACGCTTTACCC
>CBFGXV010000285.1:0-4759 GCA_965652755.1 uncultured Chryseosolibacter sp.
GACCGCACGCCGCGCGGGTGTCGCAATGGGCGTTTCCGGGGGCGGAGAAATTTCAAACTGAGCTCGCGCATCCCTCGGGAAGCGAAGGACACTTTGAAACTCCCGACCAGTGGCTGACAAGGCTTCAGGCCGACATCATCCTGGCTTTTTTTGGATACAACGAATCTTTCGGGGGAAAGGAAGCACTGGAGAACTTCAAGGGAGAGCTCGATGCTTTTATCAGGCATACGTTGGATCAAAAATACAATGGCCAGCGACCGCCGCAGCTCGCAATCGTATCTCCGATTGCTTTTGAAGACCTTTCAGAGAGGTACGATCTCCCCGACGGTAAGCGCGAGAACGAAAATCTTGAAATGTACGCGCGCGCGATGAGAGAGATCGCAGAGAAGAATAACGTGCTTTTTGTTGATGTGTTCAATCCCACAAAAGTATGGTATGATGAAAGTGAGGAACCGTTGACGATAGACGGTTTTCAGCTCACTGACTCCGGGTACAGGAAATTTGCGGCGCTGCTCGCAGAAACTGTATTTGGAATGTCGGAGACAAAGGCCAATGAACACCGGGCACTTATTCACGATGCCGTGATGGAAAAAAACTGGATGTGGCACAACGATTACAAGATCCCCAACGGAGTACACGTTTTCGGCAGAAGGTACAATCCTTTTGGTCCCGATAATTATCCGGCAGAGCTCAAGAAGATCCGTGAGATGACTGCGATCCGCGATCAGGCCATCTGGCTGGCGGCGAAGGGGGAGAAAATGGACCTGGCCGCCGCTGATGCGAACACCACGCCACTTCCGCCCGTAAAGACAAACTACAATCCTGAAAAGAACGGCAACCTGAAATATCTTTATGGTGAGGATGCGCTGAAAAAACTTACGACAGCCCCCGGTTACAAGATTGATCTCTTCGCTTCGGAAAAAGAATTTACAGACCTGGCAAATCCTGTACAACTCTCGTTCGACAACGCGGGCCGTCTTTGGGTGGCTACGATGGCGAGTTATCCGCATTACAAACCCGGTGATGCAAAACCGAACGACAAGATCATCATTCTGGAGGACACTGATAATGACGGCAAGGCGGACAAGCAGACCACCTTTGCAGACAGTCTGCACCTGCCTGTTGGATTTGAATTCGCACCGGAAGGTGTATATGTTTCGCAGGGCACTAACCTGATGCTGTTAAGTGATACAAATGGCGATGACAAAGCAGACAAACGCGAAATCCTTCTGAGTGGCTTCGACGATCATGACACGCACCACGCGCACAGCGCCTACGCGGCGGATCCTTCTGGAGCGATTTACATGGCGGAAGGCGTTTTTCTTCACACCAACGTTGAAACTGCTTATGGCCCGGTGCGCGGCACCAATGGCGGATTTTACCGCTACAGTCCCCAGCGCAAGCACCTTGAACGCACAGCCCAGCTATCGATCCCCAACCCATGGGGTATTGCGTTTGATGATTGGGGCCAGCAGATCTTTGCGGAGACCTCGGGCCCGGATGTCCGCTGGATGATGCCGGGTTCTGTTAAGCCCCGCTACGGTGTGGCTACCCACAAATCGGAGAACCTCGTGGAGGAAGAGCATCGGGTTCGTCCTACGTCAGGGCTTGAGTTCGTCTCGAGTCGCCATTTTCCCGATGAAGTCCAGGGAGACTTCCTCATCAATAACACGATCGGGTTCCTCGGCACAAAGCAACACACATTTGTCGACGACGGTACGGGATATACGAGCCGGCACCGTCTTGATCTTGTACAGTCGGAAGACAGGAATTTCCGACCGGTAGACATGGAGTTCGCACCCGATGGTTCACTTTACATCGTTGACTGGCACAATATCCTCATCGGTCACATGCAACACAATGCACGCGACCCGCTGAGAGATCACGTTCACGGACGGATCTACAGAGTCACATATCCGTCGCGTCCGCTGGTTGAGCCGGCGAAGGTTGCGGGTGCTGATATTCCTGAGCTTCTTGAAAATCTCAAGCTTCCCGAGTTTCGCACACGGTATCGCACGCGAAGAGAGCTGAGGGCACGCGATCCGGAAGAAGTTCTCACGGCGCTGCGCCACTGGGTCGCTAACCTGAATATTGAAGACGAGAAATATGATCATCACCTGGTTGAAGCACTTTGGGTAACGTGGGGCTTAAACCGTGTTGACCAGAATATTCTATATCAGGTCTTGAAGTCCGGCGATTTCCGCGCACGCGCAGCAGGCGTGCGTGTATTGCGTTACAGCGGACATTAGATTCAAGACCAGGCTGAATTGCTGAGAAAGGCAGCGAACGATGAACACGGAAGGGTGCGTCTGGAAGCTATCGTTGCCGCATCGTGGCTCGACAAGGAAACCGGACTTTCAATTCTGAAAGAGGCGGGTAACCAGCCCCTTGATAAATGGATGATCCATGCTTATGAGACGGCAATGGCGCACCTCGAAGGAAAATCCGTAAAGGAGAAGAAAGAGGAGGGCATCACTACTAATCTGAAAGGGGCTGAACGCGAGTTGTTTGTAAAGGGAAAAGAGATCTATGCCCGCGAGGGTTTTTGCGGCACCTGTCACCAGCCTGACGGCGGCGGATTGTCTGCGTCAGGCTTTCCTCCTTTAACAGGCACGGCATGGGTTACGGGCAGCGATGAGCGACTGATCAAGATTGTACTGAAAGGCTTGCAGGGACCCATCGAGGTGAACAATGTGAAATATGCAGGCCATGTACCGATGACTCCCTTCGGAGGCATGTTAAACGATGAAGAAGTTGCGGCAGTCGTCACCTACGTCAGGAATACGTTTGGCAATGATGCGTCGGCAGTGACACCGGCAAAAGTGAAACAGGTGCGTGAGAAAATAAAAAGTAAAACAGGTTTTTATAAACCTTCGGAACTATTGGAAGAACATCCGATGGAGAAATAATTATTATAAATCTTTTTCTTATCAGTAAACTATGAAAATCTTTTTAGGATCGATTTCGCTCATTCTTCTGGTGGCAGGATGCGCTTCCTCGCCGAATGCGCCCGCAGGAGGAGCTGCTGAAGATAAACCGCTTGTTGTATTTGTAACCGGAGATCATGAGTACAGCGGTGAGAGTACCATGCCGTTACTCGCAGCTGAGCTGGAAAATAATTACAGCATGAAGACGGTGGTATTAAAAGCTCACCCTGATCAGAATGCGGAGGAAAATATACCGGGCCTTGAGGCGCTGAAGGATGCTGATCTCGCAGTCTTCTTTCTGCGCTGGCGGCGATTGCCAGCAGACCAGGTGAAACACATCGATGATTATCTGAAGTCGGGGAGACCTGTCATGGGTTTCCGGACGTCGACTCACTCATTTAATTATCCGGAGGGGCATGAGTTGAGAAGCTGGAATGCATTCGGCGAAAGAGCATTCGGTTCGCCACCGGGCTGGGGTGGTCCCGCGAACCACACGCACTATGGGCATGAAAGCAGTACGGATGTATATGTTATCGAAAAGGAAGCAGGCCATCCTATCCTGAAGGGCGTTGATAAGAATTTTCATGTCAGATCATGGCTCTACAAAGTGCTTCCTGAATATCCTGCCAAAGGGTCTACGTGGTTGCTGATGGGAAAATCCGTAAACCCCAATACGGATCAGGCTATTGAAAACCCGGTAGCCTGGACGTGGCAAAGCGCGTCAGGCGCAAAAACGTTCATGACAACTTTGGGGCATCCCGAAGATTTCCAGCAGGAGGCGATGCAGCGTTTGTGCGTTAATGCGATCCACTGGACTTTGGGCCGGCCTGTGCCGGAGTGGAAAGGGAAGATCGATATCAATGTCCCTTATCGGGGGATGTGAAAGTTCAAAGTTTTAAAGTTCAAGGTTCAAAGTTAAGGATCGATGAAGAATAAGATCGGGTTCAATTTGCTTGTATGGTCAGGTGGGATACCTGAAGATTTCTGGCAGGTGACGGAACGGCTGAAGAAAATCGGGTATGATGGAATTGAAGTTTTTATGGAAGAGCGGGACCGCACCGTCTATAAGAAGTTTGGTGACCATCTGCGGAAGATAGGCATGGAGGCCACGTGCGTGCTCGGCGTGGGTCCGGATGACAATCCTGTTGACCAGTCACCTGCTGTCAGACAGAAAGCTGTCGACCGGTTGAAACAGGCAGTTGACTGCGCACATGCTCTTGGATCAAAAATTATCTGCGGACCTTTCCATTCGGCCTTTGCCACATTTACAAACCGGCGTCCACCCGATGATGAAGAATACAAGCGCAGCGCCGAAGTACTCCATTCGGCCGCTGACCACGCTGCGAAAGCAGATGTTGTTTTCGCGGTGGAAGCGTTGAACCGGTTTGAATGTTATCTGTGCAACACCATGGAGCAGTTGATCAGTCTGGTCAGAAGGGCGGACCATCCGAACGTAAAGGCAATGTTCGATACGCATCACGCAAACATCGAAGAGAAAAAGATCGGCGAAGCAATCAGAACAATCGCGCCGGTTCTGAGACATGTCCATATAAGCGAGAATGACCGCGGTACTCCTGGCGACGGGCATATCCCATGGGATGAAACTTTTGCCGCGCTAGCCTCCATAAAATATACGGGTTGGCTGACCATCGAGGCATTTACCCGCAACGATCCCAATTTCGCCAATGCGATCAACGTATGGCGGGAATACTCCAAGCCGTGGGATATGGCGGAGAAGGGCCTGAAGCTGATAGAAGAGATGTCGCAGAAACACGGTTTGTGATTTTGCGCTTGCCTTTCAATTAAGATTCGCCGCCGGGTTAACGCGAAGT
>CBFGXV010000286.1:0-4758 GCA_965652755.1 uncultured Chryseosolibacter sp.
AGGGAGAACTAGTAGCATAAATTGCGGCATGCCGCGGAGCTGAGAGGATATGTTGAAAACGGATCATACGTTTCATTTTAACGATGCATTTGAGTTGGAGTCGGGGGAGAAACTCTCCTCCTTCCAGCTTAAGTTCACTACTGCCGGGAATCTGAATGAGGAGAGGACCAACGCCGTGTGGGTGTGTCATGCCCTCACCGGCAGCTCGGACTTCACTGACTGGTGGGGTGGGTTGTTTTCTCCTGATGGGCCCTTCGATCCCTCAAAGTATTTTATTATTTGTGCCAACCTTCTTGGCGGATGTTATGGGTCCACCGGGCCCCTCAGCATCAACCCGGATACGAACCGTGCATACTGTCACGATTTTCCTGTACTGACAAATCGCGATGTTGTGCGCGCTTTCGACCTGCTGAGACTTGAGTTGAAGATCAGAAAGATCCACACGATCATCGGCGGATCGCTGGGAGGCCAGCAGGTTCTCGAGTGGGCGATCCAGCAGCCGCAGATCTTTGAGCACATTATTCCTATCGCATGCAACGCATGGCATTCACCATGGGGAATTGCCTTCAACGAAGCGCAACGCCTCGCAATTGAAGCCGACCCTACGTGGAAGGAAAATGACGCACGTGCGGGAATGGAAGGCCTCAAGGCGGCACGCGCCATTGGAATGATCTCCTATCGCCATTACGATACCTATGCTGAGACGCAATCCGAGAAGACCACCGAGACAATAGACAACTTCCGCGCATCCACTTATCAGCGCTACCAGGGCGAAAAGCTCGCGAACCGGTTCAATGCGTTTACTTATTGGTTGCTCTCGAAGATGATGGACAGCCATCACCTGGGAAGAAACCGGGGTGGTGCTGAAAGCGCACTGCAGCAAATCCAGGCAAAAGCGCTTGTCATCGGCATTGAAAGCGACATACTCTTTCCATTGCACGAACAAAAATACCTCGCACAGCATATTCCAAATGCATCGCTGGAAGTCATCACTTCCATCTATGGGCACGACGGATTTCTGGTCGAGTTTGATCAAATCAAGAAAATCATCACTCATTATTTCAATAAATCATTCAGCAAGGTTCTCGTATGAAGAAAAAATTAAAATTAGGGCTCTTCGGATTCGGTTGTGTAGGTCAGGGCCTGTATCACGTGCTGCACGAAACACATGGTGTCAAAGCCGAGATAAAGAAAATCTGCGTAAAAAACCGCAACAAGGTCAGGCCGATCCCGGCTGATTTTTTCACGTACGACAGCAGAGACATTCTTAATGATCCGGACATAGACATCGTTGTCGAATTGATCGACGATGCAAACGCGGCATTTGAGATTGTGAAAAGTGCGCTGTCCCATGGCAAGGCCGTTGTCACGGCCAACAAGAAAATGCTGGCCGAACACCTGGAGGAGATCTATACGCTTCAGCGGAAGCACGGCAAACCTGTGCTCTACGAAGGGTCAGTTTGTGGCAGCATCCCGATCCTGAGAAATCTCGAAGAGTATTATGACAACGATCTGATCCAACGGATCGAAGGCATCTTTAACGGGTCCACAAACTACATTCTCACCAAAGTTTTCGAGGAGAAAAAGAATTACGAAACCGCTTTGAGACAAGCGCAGGAGCTGGGCTTCGCCGAGAGCGATCCCATGCTTGATGTCAAGGGTTACGACGCCAAATACAAACTTGTCATCGCGATTACACACACATTCGGAGTTTTCGTCAAGCCCGAAGAGGTGATCAATATCGGCATTGACAAGATCTCGGAGCTCGACCTGAAATTCGCAAGAGAAAATGGACTCACGATCAAGCTCATTGCCCGCGCGTTCAAGGAAGGAAACAAGATCTTCGGTTTTGTAGCACCCCAATTTATCGATGCGACCAACCCATTCGCCGCTGTGCGCAACGAGTACAATGCCGTACAGGTTGAAGGCGCTTTCGCGGAAAAACAGATCTTCATCGGAAAGGGCGCCGGTAGCTATCCCACGGGTTCAGCAGTCCTGTCAGACGTTTCGGCGTTGACCTATGACTATGCTTACGAGTACAAAAAACTCCAACAGGAACACGGCCTGGAATTCTCTAACGAACTCATAACGGAAGCCTATGTAAGCTTTGACGAAAGCATCTCTATTTCCATCAATGATTTCGAAGAATTCAAATCCGGATATGCGGCGAATGGCAAACAATACATGGTAGGCAAAGTGTCTCTTGAAAAACTGCACCACTGGTCGAAAATAGAAGGGGTGGGTATTATCCTCGCACCGGGCGCGCTATTCAACGCCCAATTCCAAGGGAGGAAGAATGTGTCGCGTTCCGTGGCCTGACGGGTCCAAACCGGCCATTTCAGCAACGAACGACCGGTTTTCCTTTGAACTGAATTAAAAAAATTGTAATATCGTTGGCTCAACCCACTCCCTTGAAAAAGGTCTTTGCCATCGTCCTGCTTTCTGTTTTCCTCTTCAATGTGGGTGGGTATTATATTGTTTTCTGGGGAATCAGCTTTGGACTGGATCAACGTCTGAATTCCAGGCTTGATGCGAACCAGTATGACGAGGCCGAAACTGTCGAGCTGAAAATTCCCATGGCACTCCCCTATCCGATTCAGTCCAACGGCTTTGAGCGTGTCGATGGTAAATTCGAACACAACGGAGAGTTTTTTAAACTTATCAAACACAAGTTTGAGAATGACACGTTGTATGTGGTGTGTATCCGCGATCACGACACCAGGTCACTGATCTCCACATTTAACACTTATGTTAAGAATACCCTTGGGTTGACAAATACAAACAAAAAAGCACTCAACTTTCTCAGTAAACTTATCAAGGATTATTTCGCTGAAGAGAATATCAACATAGGCCGCTGGTCCGGTCCACTCGCGGCCGTGATCTTCACTGACATTCCTGATCTGTTTTTACAAATTGAGATGCCGGTGCACGCACCACCTCCCCGAATCTGATCCTTCTTTTCCTTCCTGCGCAGATCCATGATCTGCTATCACGTCTGCACACGCAGCTCAAACATTTTCTATTCACTCAATTTATTTACTCATGAAATCAGCTATACTTTATTTTCTATGTTGTGTTGTTCTCGTTCTTGTCACACACACGAATGCTCGGGCGCAGGGATGCGTCGCAGTGAAAAACATGGGGTCACACGGCCTGAATTTCGGAGACGGTTCACACAGTGGCTGGCAGTTCTCACTCAACTACAGATACTTCAGATCGTACAAGCACTTCCGGGGAACGCATGAAGAAACCGAACGTGTTGAAAACGGCACCGAGGTCATCAATAATGACAATTCAATCAATCTCGGAATTAGTTATACTTTTAACAATCGCTGGAGTGCAACGATAGCACTTCCATTCGTTTATATTGATCGCTCCTCGCTGTACGAACATATGGGTAACAATGGCGGTAGATTTCATACACAATCACAGGGATTGGGCGACGTTCGGGCAACTGCTTACTACAATACCACCCCTGAGAGCCATGGTGGGCATGTGGTAGTAGGGTTAGGCGCCAAGATCCCGACAGGTAATTACAACTATAAAGATTACTTTCAAAAAGCTGAAGGTCCTACGCTGTTGCCCGTTGACCAATCCATTCAACCCGGTGACGGAGGTTTTGGCGTGATCACGGAAGTGGAAGTTTCACGGCACATTGCGGGAAAATTATCCGGATACCTGAACGCGATGTATATGTTCAATCCAAGAAACACGAATGGTGTTCTGAGGCGCGCGACGCCTTATACAGTTCCTACAACGAATGAAGAGATACCGCTGTCGAACGAGATGTCGGTGTCAGACCAATATTTCTGGAGAGTTGGCGCTAACTTCAGCACTAATGGACTGCAGGCTGGACTGGGGGCGAGGATGGAAGGAATCCCATCCGAGGATATCATTGGAAAGTCAAATGGTTTCAGGAGGCCTGGTTACATTATCTCTGCGGAGCCTTCGGTGTCATACATGACAGGCCCACATACGATAGGTTTGAATTTCCCCATAGCACTGGAACGCAACAGAACGCGTAACACAAATGACAGGGCGCAGGGTATCAATCCCAACACCGGCGAGAAGATCATTGGCGATGCTGCCTTTGCCGACTGGCTGTTGTCTGTGACTTATGCGTTCAGGCTGATGAAATAATTCTTCAGGCGGCAACTTCCGGAATCATCAGGTGGACTGTAGTCCCATTCCCTTCTTCAGATTCTATCTTAATGGAGCCGTTGAGTTTATCAACGGCTTCTTTTACTATATAAAGCCCCAGGCCTGAGCCGGCGCCATCATCTGTTGCACGGTAGAACATCCGGCAAACGTTTTTGATGTGTTCCTTTGCAATGCCTTTACCATTATCTTCAATGCACACCTGCGCCCCCTGCTCTGTGACATCGACGCTAACCTTTATCACCGGATCCCGGCCGTTGCGATATCTGATAGCATTCGAAATGATGTTATTCAATATGACTTTCAACCTCCAGCGATCACAATAAAAAGGTTTGGTTTGCTGGATCGAAATTATTTTCTCGACTGCCTTGCCCGGTGTTGCAAAGCTCAGATGACTGAACGTTTCGTCGATGATGGGCTCGAACAATATCTCTTCGCGTTTTACATCCAACCGGGAATTTCTTGATTGATCCAGGATCTCTTTGATAAAGTGGTCCTGTTGCAGCGCGCTGTTGTTAATCATTTCAAGGTAAGTATCCTTCAAGACAAGATCCTTATCCTTCTTCGCCAGGTTGATCAGGCCGAGCACCGAGGCAATAG
>CBFGXV010000287.1:0-4758 GCA_965652755.1 uncultured Chryseosolibacter sp.
AACTCTTTTAACCTGTGTCTGACAATCGTCGAATGTGTCACCCGTCAAAACAATCTCGATGTTATCACCGCCAAACATTTTCACCTGGGTGATCTTTTGTTTCGGAGTGATGGCGGGCATGAATATAACGCCTTTGATATCGAGTTTTCTGCACGAGAATGCGACGCCCTGTGCGTGGTTACCCGCGCTGGCGCAAACAACGCCGCGGGATCTTTCTTCCTGACTGAGGCTTTGAATGAGATTATATGCGCCGCGCAGTTTGTAGGAACGCACGACCTGGAGGTCTTCGCGCTTCAGATAAACTTCGGCCCTGAATTTTTCGGAAAGCTTGCGATGATATTGTAGTGGCGTTTTTAAAACCACCGATTTCAACGTATCATAAGCCGCGTCAATATTGAGATCTGTCGTACGGGCAGTTGGTGTCATTGAAGTCCTGAGGATTATTCGTTTGGAACACACCCAGGTTAAAAGAGTTAAAAAAAATCGGCAACAGGTTTTGCCCGTTGCCGATTGTTAAATGGATCAGTTGATCATGCTTGCTTCGACCTGTTGCTTTTCGGGTCTGAGTTTTCTCACTGCAGCGCCGGCCTGCCACAGTTCGCTTTCGCGAACTTCTTTCAGTTCTTCAGCGAGCTTTTCACGATAGTCAGGCTTGCTGCAGGTATCGATGGTGCGTTTTGCTTCAGCGCCGGTGGCGACACTCTGATACAATTCCTTGAAAACGGGAAGTGTTGCTTCCTTGAACCGCTTCTTCCAGTCGAGAGCGCCGCGTTGTGCTGTAGTGGAGCAGTTGGCGTACATCCAGTCCATTCCATTTTCTGCAACGAGAGGCATCAGGCTTTGTGTGAGCTCTTCGACAGTCTCATTGAATGCTTCAGAGGGAGAGTGTCCATTGGCGCGAAGGACTTCATATTGCGCTTCGAAGATGCCTGCGATGGCGCCCATAAGGGTTCCGCGCTCGCCTGCGAGATCTGAATAGACTTCTTTCTTGAAATCGGTTTGGAACAGGTAGCCTGGTCCTACGCCGATCCCGAGAGCGTGAGCTTTCTCTTTTGCTTTCCCGGATGCATCCTGGAAGATAGCATAGCTGGAGTTGATACCTTTTCCCTGGAGAAACAACCTGCGCACGGAAGTTCCAGAGCCTTTTGGAGCAACGAGGATGACATCAACCTCGGCGGGCGGAACGATACCTGTCTGTTCCTTAAATGTGATACCGAAACCGTGGGAAAAGTAAAGCGTTTTTCCTTTTGTCAGGTATGGCTTCAGTGTAGGCCAGAGAGCGATTTGTCCGGCATCTGAAAGAAGGTACTGGATGATGGTTCCGCGTTTTGCAGCTTCCTCAATATCAAACAGCGTTTCGCCTTCGACCCAGCCATGCTCGAGCGCTTTGTTCCAGGTTTTAGAGCCTTTGCGCTGGCCGACGATCACCTTGAATCCGTTGTCGCGAAGATTCAAAGCCTGAGCCGGGCCTTGTACGCCATATCCGAGAATTGCAATGACTTCGTTTTTCAGAACCTCTACCGCTTTTTCCATCGGGAATTCCTCCCTGGTCAGTACTTCTTCAACAACGCCGCCAAAATTGATCTTTGCCATAAATAATTGATTTTAATGTTACGAGTTTAAGGTTTCAGTTTAAATATCAGGCGATCTGCCTGTTGTTTCTTTCGTTGAGAACGTAGTAACGCGCACTTCCTTCATAGTAGTTCGCATGTTCCACTTCAATTAATTTTTCAAGCTGATGCTTCACTTTTTCCATGAGGTCGCCGGTGGTATACACCAGCAGGATCGCACTGCCTCGTGTGAAATCCTCATCATTTTCATGAGCGATCAGCTTTTTTATCCGCACCCGACGCCTGTTCAGAACGTTTACGATTCTGTTCAGGATGGAAAAGTTATTGTCGGATACAATTTCAAGTGTGAACTCCTGTTTCATATTTCTTTACTTTACTGTCTGATTCATTTACCTAGATCGCCGGGGGTTCCAGCATACAATCGGAAACGCATCCTCCGGCGGGTACCATAGGGAAGACGTTGTCTTCCTTGCCGACGACAACTTCGACGAAATAAGAGGTTTTGGCTTCGAGCATTTTTTTGATCGCCGCTTCCAGTTCTTCCCTCTGCTCGACCTTCACAGCCGGGATGTTATAGGCCTCGGCAATTTTTATAAAGTTCGGATTAACCATCTCCGTACATGAGTAACGTTTCTCATGGAAGAGTTGCTGCCATTGTCTCACCATTCCCAGGAAGCTGTTGTTCAATACCATGATCTTGACGGGAATTTCATATTGCATTATCGTTCCCAATTCCTGAACGGTCATCTGATATCCGCCGTCTCCGATCACTGCGATAACCTGTTTGTGAGGCATTGCAAGTTTAGCTCCCAGCGCTGCGGGAAGGGCGAAGCCCATTGTGCCGGCGCCCCCCGAAGTGACATTGGTTCGCGGGTTCTTGTATTTATAATACCTTGAAGTGGTCATCTGATGCTGGCCCACGTCTGTTACTACAATAGCCTCCCCGTTGGTGAGTTTGGAAAGGTGGTTGATCACTTCGCCCATCTTCAATTCTGCTGTCGGATGGTTGAGCTCCTTGTGCGTGACTTTCTCATATTCCACCTGGTTGAGTTTGTGGAAGCTTTGTACCCAGGCTTCGTGATTATTCGGCGTGCAGTACCCGATGAGCGCATGCAGCGCTTCCCTGGCATCGGCATGAACAGACACGTCGGCCTTTACTACCTTGTTGATCTCTGCCTTGTCAATGTCGATATGGATGATCTTGGCCTGCTTGGCATAACGGTTTACGTTTCCTGTAACGCGGTCGTCGAACCGCATGCCGATACCGATCAGGACGTCGCACTCGTTGGTATTTAGATTTGGTCCGTAGTTACCGTGCATGCCGAGGAAACCTACGTAATTCGGATGGTCGGCCGGGAATGCGCCGAGCCCTAGTAACGTAGAGGCTACTGGTATGCCGGTCTTCTCCACGAAAGCGATGAGCTCCTTTGAAGCCCCTGACAGAAGGACACCTTGTCCGACCAGCAGGTAAGGGCGCTTCGCCTTGTTGATCAGTTCTGCTGCGGCTTCTATGGCATCGTACTGTAAAACAGGCGTGGGCCGGTAAGTGCGCACAGAATTGCAATGCTTGTATTCACTCTCTTCGATGAGTTCATTCTGAGCATTCTTGGTAATATCGATCAGCACAGGTCCCGGTCTTCCGCTTGTGGCGATGTAGAACGCTTTGGCAACCGCCGGAGCAATATCTTTTGCTTCAGTGACCTGCACATTCCACTTGGTGACCGGGATGGTAGTGTTGACCACATCCGTTTCCTGGAAGGCGTCGGTGCCCAGCAAATGCGCGAAAACCTGTCCTGTAATACAAACGACCGGAGTCGAATCGATGAGCGCATCGGCGAGCCCTGTTACGAGATTGGTGGCGCCGGGTCCTGACGTGGCAAACACAACGCCAGGCTTACCTGACACCCGGGCAAATCCCTGGGCGGCGTGGATAGCCCCTTGCTCGTGGCGGACGAGAATGTGCTTCAACTCCTTCTGGAAATAGTAGAGCGCATCGTAGACAGGCATGATCGCCCCACCAGGGTATCCAAAAATAGTTTCAACTTTTTCTGCAACGAGCGAACGCAGCAATATCTCTGATCCGGATATTTTTTTTGCTCCTTGCTTTTCGCCTTGAGGCTTGGGTTCAGTCTTCGTCAGTAACGCATCCATCGGCAGCTGTTTTTACTTGTTTAGCATACTTTAACAAAATTCCGTTTTTGGCATTCAACTTCGGAGCTTTCCATGCGCTCCTGCGCCTGGCCAGTGTCTGCTCGTCGACAAGAAGGTTGATCTTGCGACCGCGAACATCAATTTCTATCGTATCGTTTTCTTCAACAAGGGCGATCAATCCGCCTTCAAAGGCTTCGGGCGTTATGTGCCCAACGACAAAGCCGTGAGTTCCTCCGGAGAATCTTCCGTCCGTGATGAGTGCCACGCTTTTGCCAAGCCCGGTTCCCATGATGGCTGAAGTTGGCTTAAGCATTTCGGGCATTCCCGGAGCGCCGCGCGGACCCACATACCGGATCACTACTACGTCTCCTGAATTTACTTTGCCGCTCTGAATGCCAGCGATCAATTCAAATTCTCCGTTGAAAACCCGGGCAGGGCCTGTAAATTTCTCGCCTTCTTTGCCTGTTATCTTGGCTACAGATCCCTTTTCAGCCAGATTGCCGTAGAGGATCTGCAGGTGCCCCGTTGCTTTTATCGGATTTTCAATCGGATAAATAACGTCCTGCGTTTTAAAGTCGAGATCCTTTACGCTCTCTAAATTTTCAGCGATGGTCTTCCCTGTTACAGTGAGACAATCGCCGTGGAGGAACCCCTGCCCAAGGAGGTACTTCATAACGGCGGGAACACCCCCGATACGGTGAAGCTCCTCCATGAGATATTTTCCACTGGGTTTGAGATCCGCAAGCATTGGTGTCTTATCGGATATTCTCTGAAAATCTTCCTGCGTAATATCGATCAACGCTGTGCGCGCCATGGCGATCAGGTGCAGCACCGCATTCGTGGACCCTCCCAACGCCATGACTATTGTGATCGCATTTTCAAATGCTTTCTTCGTCATGATATCAAGCGGTTTGATATCGTTCTTCAACAAATTGAAAATTGCCTTTCCGGCGGTCTCGCACTCGGCTGACTTCTCCTTGCTCACCGCCGGATTTGACGATGAGTATGGTAATGACATGCCCATTGCTTCGATCGC
>CBFGXV010000288.1:0-4739 GCA_965652755.1 uncultured Chryseosolibacter sp.
AGATGAGGCGATCCTACCCTATCGCGGAGGAAGAGATTGGGGAGATAATGGTATTTATATTGAATTACATCAGCACACTTACACACCTGTTCACAGTAACATTCAGCAATGCTGGGATTTTCTGACGAGGATGATTTCAAGGACAGTGACGGCCATCAATGTTCTCACGCCATTAGCCGGATCGAATAGTGAAGCGAAGACATTTCTCGCCGAGGCCAGAGGACTGCGTGCATTTTATAACATGATCACACTTGATCTTTGGGGCATCGCATTTCAGAAAGACGATCCGAATGAGCTGTCTGTAATTTTGCGCGGTAGCGAGGCGCTGGATTACATAAGATCGGAGTTTGAAGCCGTTGTCGGTGATTTAAGAACAGATGTCGGTCCGGGCCGATTAACACAGGGGGGCGTCTATAGCCTGCTCGCGCGCCTGCATCTCAATGCCGCGGTCTGGCGTGATCCGTTAGCTGGTAGTTTTGATTTCACGACTGAAGATATGGATAAGGTGATCCAGTACGCGAACATGGTGATCAGTTCAGGACAGTATGCGCTCTCGTCCGAGTATTTCGCCAATTTCAATAATGATAACCATAATAATCCTGAGCTGGTGTTTGCTGTTGATCAGCGACCCGATCTGAACGGCCATAACCGGATGTCTTATTTTTCGATGTCCGACAACTTTTATGGAAATCCGTTGTTTCCGAGGGCAAATGGTACCGATGGGGCGGCGATAACATCGGACTTCTATGACACATGGGTTGAGGCAAATGGATCCGTGGATCCAGCTGAAGCTGATGCAAGATTTTTTTGGGAACGAATGGTCATCCCTTCCGATTCTGCGATAGCTGCGAAAGATTTCGAAGTTAATCGCGGGATCTTCAGAGGACTCCAATACGGATTGCTGAATACGGGAAGGAGACTTCCTTTTATTCAACTCGCCGATGGCCGTTATAAAATCGGAAAGCTTCGCGACTGGAGGCGGGCTGAAGCAAACGCTTATGTAGACTATTTAAGAGAAATTAATTTTACTGCTGAGGGCAGTGACTATAACAGAGGCTATCGGGTGGAAAAATACCAGTGGAGTAAATCGTCGGATGATGGAAGAAACAAGGGTGAAGCCGATCTGGTTATCGTTCGCCTGGCAGACTTGTACATGATGAGGGCCGAAGCAAAACTGCGCAAAGGCGATGCTGCCGGCGCACTTGATGATGTGAACCTGGTTAGAGCTTCAAGAACGGCGCGTCCTGAATTGACACCAGCACCACTGACTGAGATGAATCTCGATATTCTGTTTCGCGAACGTGGATTTGAGTTTTACTGGGAACACCAAAGAAGAACCGACATGATCCGCTTTGGTAAATATGAAGACGCGTGGACGGAGAAAACGAACAGTGATCCGAACAAACGTCTCTTTCCGATTCCCCAGAGTGCCATTGATGGAGCATCCGATAATCCGGGATATCTTGTGCAGAATACTGGCTATTGAGCATACTTAGCTATTTTGAACAGCGGCAGTTGAATGCCTGCCGCAGTTTCTTTCTCTTAAGTATATAACATTATTTGTCCCCACATCGATTACCACAGATGCTTGTATGAAAATTATTCATGTTTTATTTGTAGGTCTTATGATAATGCTGTCATCATGTTCAAAGGAGGGGAAGAACAGCGGGGCAAGCTCCGATGCTGCGGGAAGAATTGCCGCGCAGCTTTGGACATTCCGTTACGACCTGGAGAAGGATGTTCCAGGGACCTTAAAGAAGATTAAGGATCTCGGCATTGATCATGTCGAAGGATTTGATGCGCCATACATTGTTGGCAACCCCGAGCAATTCAAGTCTCAACTCGATGCTGCCGGCCTCCAAATGCTTGCGCTGCATTGGAATAATTTGGATGACTGGCGAAAAGATCCAAACATCATAATCGAAACGGCCAAGAAATTGGGGGCGGAATATACAGGGATCGCCTGGCTCAAAGTTTCCAAAGCCGACACGGTAACGCTCGAGGTAGTGAACGAGGCTGCAGACATTCTTACGAAAGCATGTCCACAAGCGAAGCGCGCCGGACTTCAGCTTTACTACCACATTCATGGGTACGAACTCCAGCCCATGGGGGATGAAGGGAAAACTTTTTTCGACAGCTTTGTGGATCGCATCGATGATGATTGTGTGCGGCTCGAGGCCGACATTTTCTGGGTGGCCTATGCAGGCCAGGATCCGGTGCAATTCATGGAGAAATACCGCGGCGGTGTCGAGTTACTACACATCAAGAACATGGCAAAACACGTATCAACCGGTGTCTTTACAGGTGCTGATTTCATGCCTCCCGATATGCCTGCTGACAACTGGGTGCCCGTCGGCAAAGGCAAGATCGATTACAAGGCTGTATTTGAAAAAGGAAAGGAGATCGGCGTGAAATGGTATATTCTGGAAATGGATAAGTATGATGGTGACGTATATGCTGCAGTTGATTCGTCGTTAGCTTATATTCGTAAAGAAAATTTATTAAAGTGATACTGCAACTTTGCCCGTTCGGTCCGCTTTATTTATAAATCTCGGTTCCGGGTGGGGTCTTTCCAGGTATGCCAAAATTCCTGATAGAATTTTACAGCGTGAATGATCCTTGCTGTCTGCATTGTGGCCGGCAAAGTCACATCAGACACCTGTGGCTACCAATCGAACTTTCGGCGTTTCCGCTAAAACACATATCTCACCGTGCAATAAGGCATCCTTTTCTGGAGTAGTGTGACAAACTCATTGATGAGCGTGGCTTTCAATCCTCGTTTGTAACGAAGGTTCCTGCCGCCAGTCTGTGAGAATTTTATTTCCTGAAGCTCCGGCTTCCATAGCAGATCTTCACCTGCGGGATGCCACTGCATGTTAAGGTCATGCAACTGACTGTTGTGGGTCAAAAAAATGATCTCACATTTCAGTTGCTGCTTCGACTTCTCATTCAGCACCTCGTCGATCTCTGTAAAAAGTTCAAGGTAGTCATCCAGCCAGTTGTCATAATAGATCACGGGCGAAAAGTTCAAATGCACTTCGTACCCTGCGGCCACAAAATCATTGATCGCTGCAATGCGCTCGGAAATGCCGGACGTGCGCACGTCGACAACTTTCGATATTGCCTGTGGCATCAGGCTGAATCTGACACGGGTTTTTCGCTGCGGATCGTATGTGAGCATCTCGGCGTTGACGAACTTGGTAGCAAAGCTGGCCTTGGCATTCGGTAATTTTCGAAACAACGTCACCAGGTCTTTCACGTTGTCGGCAATGGCGGCGTCTACGGAACAATCGCCGTTCTCACCAATATCATAGAGCCAATACAACGGGTCGATCTGGTCGGCCGAAGATCTTGTGCCCTGCCGCCCCGAATGGCGCGACAAATAGTTACAAATCTGTTCGATATTTACGAATAGGGTAATGGGGTTGGCAAAACCTTTTCTCCTTGGAACGTAACAGTAGGAGCAAGCCATCGTGCAGCCGTTGGAGGTGGATGGCGCTACAAAATGCGAACTGCGCTCGTTTGGCCTGCATGTCAGCGATTTCTCCACCCCGAGGACAAGCGTATGGCGCTTGATCCCGATCCAGTCTTGTATTGATCCTTCGTTGCCGTGCAGCGAAGGAATTTGCCAGTGAGACGGCACTTCTGTAATCGTAGCCTCCGGAAATTTTTCAAGGATCTCACGGCCTCGCGCGTATTGCCGTATCTCCGGCTCAAGATAAATTTTCTGGATTGAGAGTAGTTTTGTGATGTCCTTCGCTATCTGCATCGTCTGAAAAACAAACCGAAGGGAAAGATTGTTCTGGCGAGAGTACGAATCTAGTGAGAGTGATCCGCCTCAAAAACAAGCAATTCAAAGTCCCGCAGATTTAAATCGGAATGGGCAACCAATGCGGCCGTGGTTGGTGTGGAAGAATTTGCTCAATAACTGAATTAACATTATCGTAACGGATTAGCGCTTAAATTGCACCGGAAAAATTGCAAAGTAGGCGACAACAACCTACTGTACCTCCACTTAAGGATTTAATTTGATAAAGGTTTACTGCGTGTTAAGTAGGTGCCTGGGTAAAAGAACAGAATCAATACCATATATATGAAAGAATCAAAAAAGGATGTGATACTTAATAAGAACGGACCGATCATCGTCATTGAGGATGATGCAGATGACCAGGAGTTTCTGACAGAGATATTTCAAAAACTAAATTACCAAAACAAAGTGTTATTCTTTTTCGACGGCCAGGAAGCACTGGATTATATCAACGAGGCTGAAGACTTGCCCTTTCTGATACTGTCGGATGTTAACATGCCGAAATATGACGGCTTCGCATTAAGGGAGAAACTGAAAACAGATGCGAAGCTCAGCAATAAGTGCATTCCATATCTGTTCTTTTCTACTGCGTTGAATCAGAAGGCCGTGATTAATGCCTACAGCCAATCAGTCCAGGGATTTTTTGTAAAGCAGAATTCGCTGGCAGAGTTGGAGAAAACCATCAGTGTAATCATGGAGTATTGGAGGCGCTGCGCTGCGCCAAATGATTTTCCTCAGTAAAAGGATTATACATGTCATCGCAAGAATTTCGCGAATGATACTGCAGGTGGGTTCAGCCGCCTCTCGCGCTATCTGTGATGACGCGTCGCCAGCTTTGAAGGGCCATCGGCCAGGTTAATTTGAGCGTAGCGTGCCAACCAGGATCATTCTTCATATTAACAATTGAACCATCATTACCAGACGCATCAAC
>CBFGXV010000289.1:0-4737 GCA_965652755.1 uncultured Chryseosolibacter sp.
GCCTTCAGCTCCTTGACGATATTGCCGCGCTTTTCTTTCATCAGCTCGGCTTCTTCCATTTTGTGGAAGGTATCGACAACGGATTTATACTTCTTGTACTCGAGTAAGTGCTTTACCAGCTCCTCGCGCGGGTCAATTTCGTTGCCCTGCTCATCGAGTTGCGGCCGGGGCAGCAGCATCTTTGACTTGATGCGCATGAGCGTGGCGGCCACGAGGATGAACTCACTGGCGACCTCGATGTTCACCTGCTCCATCTGGTGCACGTAGGTGAGGAAATCTTCGGTTATTTTCGCGATAGGAATGTCATAGATATCAAGCTCGTCCCGTTCAATAAAGAACAACAATAAGTCAAAAGGGCCCTCGAACAGGGGCAGCTTGATTTCGAAGTTTTCCTGAGTCACCATACGGCACAAATTTATTTATAATCCTCCAAAATCCTTGGTGATTGAAGAAATAAGTAATTTTGGGGAATTCGACCGTAAAAGTGAGGAAACACTTATCTTCATTCGCTGTTTAAAGGTTAAACAACCATCCAGAAAATGCTCATAACACCGGGTAAACTTTTGGCCCAAATCAATTCCCCAGATGACCTGAAAAAGCTCGATCCGGTTCAATTGGTACAGCTTAGCGAAGAATTACGCCAGTATATCATCGATAATGTTTCCGTATATGGAGGGCATTTTGGCGCCAGCCTGGGCGTTGTGGAGCTCACCGTGGCTTTGCATTACGTATTCAACACACCCCATGATCAGCTGGTCTGGGATGTAGGCCACCAGGCTTACGGCCACAAGATCCTGACGGGCAGGAGAGACGCGTTCCATACCAACCGGCTGTACGGAGGGCTCTCCGGTTTTCCCAAAAGAAGTGAAAGTCCGTTTGACACTTTTGGCGTCGGCCATTCCTCTACATCCGTTTCAGCGGCGCTTGGAATGGCAGCTGCCTCGAGATACCTGAAGGACGAGGAGCGGCAACACATCGCCGTAATTGGCGACGGGGCCATGACGGGCGGTATTGCTTTCGAAGCGATGAATCACGCCGGCGTTTCCGATACAAACCTGCTGATCATTCTGAACGATAACTGCATGTCAATCGACCCGAACGTCGGGGCGCTGAAGGACTATCTGACAGATATCACCACGTCAAGAACGTATAACAAGATCAAGGACGACGTCTGGAAATTGCTCGGCAAGCTTTCAACCTTTGGGAAAAGTGCGCAGGAGATCGTCTCCAAACTTGAGAACGGCATCAAGTCGACATTACTCAGCCAGAGCAACTTCTTTGAGTCTTTAAACCTCCGTTATTTCGGCCCTGTTGACGGGCATGACGTTGATCATCTCGTAACGATACTCAATGACCTGAAGAATATTAAAGGACCGAAGATACTTCATTGTGTTACTGTGAAGGGCAAAGGATTTGCTCCGGCGGAAAAGGGCAACGCTACTACGTGGCATGCGCCGGGCACTTTCGACAAGATCTCGGGAGAGATCTATCATAAGACAGAGGAGAAGCCCCAGCCGCCGAAGTATCAGGATGTCTTCGGCCATACACTTGTCGAGCTCGCAAAACAGAATGACAAGATCATCGGGATCACGCCCGCGATGCCTTCGGGCTCGTCCATGAATATCATGATGAATGAAATGCCTGACCGGGCATTTGATGTTGGGATCGCCGAACAACACGCAGTGACTTTTTCTGCAGGCCTCGCTACACAGGGATTAATCCCCTTCTGTAACATCTATAGCTCGTTCATGCAGCGCGCATACGATCAGGTGGTACATGATGTATGCATTCAGAATCTACCTGTGAACCTCTGCCTGGACCGCGCCGGTTTCGCTGGCGCAGACGGGCCAACGCATCACGGCGCTTATGACCTCGCATACTTTCGTTGTCTGCCAAACATCATTATCTCGGCTCCCATGAATGAATCGGAGTTGAGGAACCTCATGTACACCGCGCAGTTGCCGCGCAAGGAAAAAGCGTTTTCAATACGTTATCCCCGCGGCAAGGGCGTCATGGTGAACTGGCGCACGCCGATGCAGGAAGTGGAGATCGGTCGCGGCAGGAAGCTCAGAGACGGCGAGGAAATCGTTTTACTTACCATAGGTCATATCGGCAATTATGCTGTAGAGGTTTGCAACCGGATGGCGAAGAAGAATTTGTCCGTTGGTCACTACGACATGCGCTTTGTAAAACCGATCGACGAAGAAATCCTGCACGAGGTATTCACGAACTATAAGAAAGTCATCACCGTGGAAGACGGGTGCATACCGGGTGGGTTCGGCAGCGCTGTCCTCGAGTTCATGGCTGACAATAATTACGTAGCCGAAGTAAGGCGTCTGGGAATTCCCGACCGTATTGTCGAGCACGGTGAGCAAAGCGAGCTGCATCGCGAATCTGGATTCGATGCGGATGGAATTGAGCGCGCTGTTATTGAGATGCTTGAATCCGTTCCCCGGTCATTGTAATGACATCGCTGAATTATCGTGAGCTGGGCAGTGGCCCTGTACTGATACTGATTCACGGCTTTCCGATGAATCAACATGTATGGGATGAGTTCGCTGAGAAAATATCCGACTCCTGGCTGGTAGTTACCCTTGATCTGCCAGGCTTCGGCAAGAGCCACGCACTTCCGCACGGATTTTCCATTGATGACGTAGCGCGTTCCGTCGCGTCATTTATCCATGAAAGAAATTATTCCCGTCCCATCATCGTCGGCCACTCACTGGGAGGTTACGTCGCTCTGGCAATGGCCGGGCAGGAACCTGACCTGGCAGGTGGCCTTTGCCTCTTCCATTCTACAGCCCTGGCTGACTCTGAGGAGAAGAAGCAATCGCGTGACAAGGTGCTTGAATTCATAGCAAGGCAGGGAGTCCACGCATTCACTTCAAACTTTATCGGCCAGCTTTACGCAGATCCTCAGCATCACTCCGTAACCAGAATCAAGAGTCTTGCGGCGCAGGCATCCAGGGAGACAGTGGAAGGTTATACGCGCGCCATGCGCGATCGCAAGGATCGCACAGATGTCATTGGTTCGTTCGTGCGGCCAATACTATTGCTCGGCGGCGACAAAGACCAGGGTATACCAGCCCATACACTTCAACAACAAGCTGCTCTTAATCCGAAAGCGGAGGCAGTTATCCTTCCCGAAGTGGCCCATATGGGTATGTTTGAAGCCGAGGGAACGTGCGTAAAAAAAATTCTGAGCTTTGCCGAAAAATGCCTGGTTACCTTTTAACCACCACAAGTATGAACCGGGTCTCATCAACTCACTTTTTGATTCGAGGGGATAGAAAATAAAACAGGCGTGCGTTTTACCGAATAATCCTTCCAATAAGTGTAGGTAAAGTTAAAACGGCCTTTTATATTTGCTAGAGTGGAATAAATAAACCTACCAATAACCATGGCTGAACAATACGCACAACAGTACGATTCGTGGAATGACTTGGCAAGAAATATCGCCTACGGGGCCTGGGCGATAGCTGTGCTGATCGTAATAGGTCACATCATCCGGCTTGCCACGATGAACGATGCTAAAGTTAAGTACGACTTTATCAATCGGAGTGAGATAATGACCTTGTGGATAGCTTCAATTATCCTGATCGCCGGATGTTGCTTCATCGCAAACTCCAATGTAACAGAGCTTAGCGCACTGTGGATCTTTGTTCGCGTGTTCACTACCGTGTCAATGGGTATGATCGTAGCATTGATCGTTCAGAATCTGCTTAAATTCTACTATCCCTTCTACATCGAGAAAAGACTTAAGGTTTTGCGCTACAGACCACGCATTTCCCCTAAGACAGGAAAGGCAATGAAACTTCTGAGCGAAGATGAAGAAGACTCTTACCTGGACGAAGGTATGCAGGCTGAAGAAAATGTTTTCTCTATCGACTACGATGTGTGGAAAGATCTGGAAACCGGCTATGTAAAAATTGAAAAGTATTCCGGTCACCTCCATGCGATACAGTGTCCTGAATGTAATTACCAGACATTCAAGATTGTTAAGGAAGAGATCCTGAGACACCCCAGCCCTAATGAAGAAGGCGAATTGATGAAGCACTATCAGTGTGGCTATTGCGGATACAAAGCCAAAAAGAATGTTACACTCAAAATATCACAAAAATTTGAAGAGACAACTACTGCGGCTACTGCCTGATATTACTACCTAAATCTAAATAAGAAACCCGGCATCTGCCGGGTTTTCTGTTTTATGGTGGTCGCTGAAGTTATATGAGATCTGGTAATTTGATCTGGTCAGAATAGAACTTCATCCGCGAATGATTCATATCAAGTTGCTGGATCTTTTCGATGCAGGATTGTTTATGATTCACGAAAACTTCGAGATAAATATTTCCCAGCAGATACAGGTTAACCTTGTAACCATAGTATCTGATAGCCATCACAAAAGTCCCGTTCTCATAAAGGAGGCTGATCTTTTTGGAAAGCGATAATCTGTTAAAATCTCCCCACGTAATCATATTTAAACTTATACAAAAAATTGCGCCACCCCAATATTGACTATTTTAAGATTTTGTTTACGCCCCTGCACAGTGAGTGAGCGAACGCACAGAGCACGAATTTCAATATCATCGCCTTTTTAAAAAGCGGACACCGGAAGTATATCCGGTTAGATATGGAGATCAGCGGGAACGGAGAGAAAAGAAAAAGCCACAAAACCCCTGAGTCGCTGGTGTCTTGTGGCTTATAAGGCGGGTGAAAGACGGGACTCGAACCCGCGAC
>CBFGXV010000290.1:0-4737 GCA_965652755.1 uncultured Chryseosolibacter sp.
GAAATAACTCCAGTACGGCACTCCGTCGCGTTCAAGATCCTGGTGCAGCATGGGCACAACGCAAATCGGAAAATCGCCGGCAATCCCTCCGCCGATCTGAAAAAATCCTATTCCCTGAGATCCGGCTTCCCGGGTGTACCAATCGGCCAGGTAAGTCATATACTCGATGCCGCTGCGAACAGTAGTCGGTTTCAACTCACCTGTGACACAGTATGAAGCGAAGATATTTCCCATTGTAGAGTCTTCCCAACCAGGAACAACGATCGGCAGATTTTTTTCCGCGGCAGCGACCATCCAGCTGTTCTTCGGATCGATCTGGTAATACTGCTTGAGCACACCGCTGTTGATCATCCTGTACATGAACTCGTGGGGAAGATAGCGCTCGCCTTTATCGTTGGCGTCCTTCCACAGTTCATATATGTGCTTCTGAAGTCTTCTGAAAGCTTCTTCTTCCGGAATACAAGTGTCGGTGACACGATTCATTCCCTGACCCAGCAGATCCCACTCTTCTTGCGGTGTGAGATCGCGATAATTCGGAATGCGCTTGTAGTAATCGTGAGCAACGAGATTCATGATATCTTCTTCCAGGTTTGCCCCTGTACATGAGATGATCTGAACTTTGTCCTGCCGTATCATTTCAGCGAGGCTGATTCCCAACTCTCCAGTGCTCATCGCGCCAGCCAGCGTGATCATCATTTTTTTTCCATCGGCGAGGTGTTTCTTATAACCCTTCGCAGCATCGACTAGGGAAGCTGCATTAAAGTGCAGATAGTGCTTTTCGATAAAAGATGAAACAGGTCTGTTTTGACTCATTTTATATTTGTTCAATTTTTTTGCGAAAATACATAAAATCAACGATTTGAAAGGATTTGCTTCGGGCCAAATATATTTCGACCTTAATGCGATAAATATCGTCATCAGCCTGTACCGGATGTTAAAGATTTTGAGGATTGCGGCGTGTGTATTCGGGTTGGTAGCCTTTTACACGATAGCCTTTGCACAGACCGGCACGCACGACGGTTTCGAACTGGTGCGGGATGAAGACAACATCCTGGTATACGAGCGGTGGGTAACCTTTCCGGAGTCGGATCCGCCGATTACCGCGAGAGAAGTCAAGAGTGAATTTTACGCGCGCAGTGAGCCGCGACACGCATTGTCGCTCATCCGGGATCAGAGCAAGATCAACGGGTGGCAGAAACATGTGTCAGAATTCTATGTGTATCCTCATTCCGACAGTTTGTGGTATGAATATTCTTATCATGACATACCATGGCCGGTAAGCGATCAGGATCATTTCCTTGAATACAAGATCGAAGATCCGCTGCAGAGCGATGGGATCTTCGTCACATTCCGCACGATAGAAAACAACAAGCTTCAACCGGTGCGGAAAAATGTTTCGCGTATGACATTGTCCGGGAGCTGGTATTTTCAGAAAAGCAAGGACGGCAGGGTAAAAGTCACTTACCGCATACTGTCTATGCCCGGACCACTCCCGCGGTTTATTACGGACCCGGTGATACGCAATAACCTGATGTCGACAATACGGTCGTTCATCGGGTTACTCGAGCAGGATTACAAATAACCGGGCTAGCCATCTACCTGAAAACCCGCGCGTGTCCATGTGGAATTGCCGCATATCATGTGGCGATCACCCAATCCCTACACGCAAATCAAATTTGACCCGCAAACAAAAGGGACATCTCCCGATGTCCCTGTAACCAAGTTATTTTGGCAGCGTCTACTCGGCAAGGACCGGGCGCTCGACAAGCGATTTGACTGTGGCCTCGAGAATTTCAAACGCGCCTTCAGCCATCCTGTTCTCCGTATCCAGTGTGGGATTTACTTCGGCGATTTCCCACGCGCATATCTTTGGACTTTTTGCAAGCTCCACATTGAGGATCTTGGCTTCATCAACAGTCAAGCCGTTTGGCACAGGAGTTCCCGTTCCGCTCGAGATCCTTGAATCAAGGCTATCTACGTCGAAGGAAATGTAGATGAGATCACAATGATCAAGCATCTTCAATGCCTTTTGCGCCACAAGAGCAGGGCCTCCCTTCTTCACTTCTTCTGTTTCAATAAAGTTTACGTTGTACTTGTTCAGCAGATAGTTCTCAGGTTTTTCCAGATCGCGGACAGCGATATAGACAATATCCTCGGGATAGACTTTCGCTCCGGGAATCCCCACATCCTTGATCTGTTCCCAATACTCGAGCGTTTCACCGCGCGGGTCATTTACTTTGCACTCGAGATTGTCAATATCACACGCCATCGCCAAGGCCATGCCATGCATGTTACCCGAGGGTGTTGTGAAGGGCGTGTGTATGTCGGCGTGCGCGTCTATCCAGATGACACCCAGGCGGATCTTTGGCTGCGCTTTTTTAATGCCCGCTATTGTTCCGTATGATGTGCTGTGGTCTCCTGCTATGATCACCGGAACATAATCGTTCCAGATCGTTTCGTATACTTCCAGACAAACGCGTTCCTCCATGATCATGACACCATCAATGAATTTGGCGTATGAGTGCTTGGCGCCGTCAAATAATAGTTCGTTCACATTTTCAACTTCAACTGATTCGTACTGCTTGAAGAAATCCGAATGGAGGTCGAGGCTCGCAATCTTCATTGCCTCCACTCCAAGACTGGCTCCTCGCGTACCAGCGCCGATTTCCGATTTCACTTCAATGATCTTTATCTCTTTCATGTCATTCTGTATTTATATCCCGTCCCGGCGGCCTGTCTTACCGGGGTTATTGCCTTACCTTATCACTTTTTCCCGCCGTAGCGCTGTTTCAAATCCCTGTTTATACTGATTCGTTAACGTTTACAATTGCGCCAGGTATAAACAGAAATGCGAAAAGTTAAACTGGGAAATGGCGAATCGAACGCGACCCGGACCAAGCCGTCAGAGGTCGGGCAAAGGGTGTGTAATGGAGGAAAAAAAGATGGTAAGACAGTTCACCATGGTTATTTTTGCGTATTGCAAAGATGGCAAAATTATCCCAATATTGCACTTCTTCCGGGGGTTATCGTTGGTTTCCTAAGGCTTGGGTCGGCACCAAAAGGGCAGATCGCAACCCACGAGCCGGAACGATATTTTTGACCTCTGCATGATTACGACAACAGCAATTTAACAACCACCAACGGCTAAATGAAGAGCTACCGCGAGCTGATCGAACAGACTTTCGAATTTCCCCAAAAAGAATTTAAGGTAAGAGAACACGAGTTGCTGTTTAATGACGTACCGTTGATGGACATCATTAAAGAATACGGCACGCCGCTGAAAATAACCTATTTGCCCCGTATAAGCGAGAACATCCGCTTTGTCCAGGCCACCTTCAATAACGCGATGGAGCGCTTCCGTTACAACGGAAAATACACCTACTGTTATTGCACAAAATCGTCGCATTTCTCGTTCGTCATGGAAGAGGCGATGAAAAATTCGGATGTTCATATCGAGACATCCTCATCCTATGATATCCCCATCGTGCGGGCCCTCTACGAACGCGGCAAGGTCACCAAGGACACCTATATCCTCTGCAACGGCTTTAAAATGCCCCTGTACACCCAATATATCAGCGATTTATTGAACGACGGGTTTAAGAACTGTGTGCCGATCCTCGATAAAATGGGCGAGATTGACGCCTATGAGAGCACGGTAAACGGGCCATACCAGGTCGGCATCCGGGTAGCTGCCGATGAAGAGCCAAAGTTCGAATTTTATACGTCCAGACTGGGGATCCGCTATAGCGACATTACGCCTTTCTACCGCGAGAAAATTGAAAAGAGCGAAAAAGTGTCGCTCAAGATGCTGCACTTCTTCATCAACACCGGCATTAAAGACACCGCCTATTACTGGAGCGAGCTCAGCCGCTTCATTTTCAAATACTGCGAACTCAAGAAAATATGCCCGACCCTTGATTCCATCGACATCGGCGGCGGCTTCCCCATCAAAACTTCATTGACCTTTCATTACGACTACAAGTATATGATTGAGCAGATCGTCGAAAATCTAAAATGGATCTGTGACAAGAACAATGTACCGGTACCCAACATTTTTACGGAATTCGGAAGCTACACTGTAGGCGAAAGCGGAGCTGTTTTGTACAATGTGATCGACCAGAAACTGCAGAACGACAAGGAACTGTGGTATATGATCGACGGCTCATTTATCACGCACCTGCCCGACGCATGGGGCATGAATCAGAAGTACATTCTGCTAGCCATCAACAAATGGGACGATCCATACCACAAGGTGAACATGGGCGGCTTGACGTGCGACAGTATGGATTATTACAATTCAGAAGCGCATTCCGGAGAGGTGTTTTTGCCGATGATCAATGACGAAGAACCGCTTTATATAGGCTTTTTTCATACCGGCGCATATCAGGAATCCCTCGGCGGATACGGCGGAATTCAACATTGTCTTGTACCCGCGCCAAAACATGTCCTGATCGATCGCAACGAAGACGGCGAGGTCACCTCGAAAATGTTCGCCCCCGAGCAGAGCAGCGCAAGCATGCTTAAAGTCCTGGGCTATGACAATGGCAACCGGTAGCTTGCACGGCTGACCTCATACACATAAAGTGCTATAAGGATTGCGGAGCCCGTAGACCAATAAAATTTGTCCGTGCTTTAACAGCGCTGGCTGCAAAATCGTAAGCAGCCAATGTATCCCAATCAATATCGCCGGGCACCTGCTACTGATTCAATCATTGGAACTACGTTCCAGGCTGGTAC
>CBFGXV010000291.1:0-4724 GCA_965652755.1 uncultured Chryseosolibacter sp.
CGCTGGACAAGAAAAAAGACATCGCGATCCTGAAGGCCATGGGCGCTCATGATAATCAGGTGCGGAATATTTTTCTCGCTGAAGGTGTGCTCATTGCTTTTTCCGGAGCATTTCTCGGCCTGGCGCTTGGGATGATCTTCTATTGGTTGCAGCAGCGGTACGGGTTGATCTCTATGGGCATGGAAACATCAATTACCCAAGGATATCCCATTAAGATCAAAGGGCTTGATTTCGTTGTTACGCTCGGAGTTATCACAATCATAACGGTTTTGATCTCTCTAAAACCCGCTAAAATGGCCTCTGGAATTGCCGCTACTCCGCATTTGTAAGATCGGTGTACCTTATCTCGCGAAAAAGCACCGTTTTTTCGCTTTTAATTTCTAATTTAGAGGTTCTGTACCCTAAAAAGGCCCCTTGTCTCGATGAAAGTCTCTGCTTCGCAGCCATTTCAGATAATATATTCGTTGTACCAACACGAATACCTCGGGTTCATTTTCGAATCCTACATTGTCCATTTGGACGAAAAAGGCAAACTCACGTACCAGCATCAGAATATCTCAGCGAAAAATGCCCGCGAATTTTCGAAAGGGCTTGATGACCGTGATTTTGAACTTATCGACGCCATCGACTCCATGCATCAGGACGCTATCGCCAAAAAGTTTTCTCCAAAGATTGTAAAGCCGGAAGAGTTTCTCAACAAGACCTATGATAAGGCCAAGGGAAATGAACAGATACAGGAGCAGATCGAAGAGTACATGGAAAAGCGCCGGGCGAAGATCCTGGAAAAGCTGAAGGGTAAAATGCTTTTCGAGATGGGGAACGACGGGGAGCCTACGTGGCGGAAGATTGAAGTTCTCGAGAACAGAGCAACCATCCAATTCCATTTCATGCGAACGCATGAGAACACCAACTACTATCCCACTATTTTTTATCAGGGGAAAAAGCTCGAGATGCCGAACGAGTCGGCCTATCTGGTTTGTAAGAACCCGGCGTGGATGGTATTGAATGGAAAGTTATATGGTTTCGAAAAATATGTCGACGGCAAGAAACTCATTCCCTTCTTCAGCAAGAAGTTCGTCGTCATTCCGAAAAATGTTGAGGAGACTTACTACAATCGCTTTATCGCGCCATTGATCGCTTCATTCGACGATGTCGAAGCAAGCGGATTCGAGATCAACAAGAGTACGTATGACCCGTACCCGATACTGACGCTGTCTGAATTGCACACCGCGCAGACCATTACAGCGCCCTCCCTGTTCAGCGATGGATCACCGAACGAGGAGCCGACTGACGAAACGGGTAAGATCGTGTTCGACCTTTCTTTCAAGTACGGGAAACATCGTTTCCGCGGAGACAACATCGGGCCGGTTAGCGTCACGGTCGAAAAACAACCCGAGGGCTATATCTTCCATCGCGTTACGCGAAAGACTGACGCAGAGAAAAGTTTCCTGCACACGCTTCAGAAGCTTGGGTTGCCCATGAAAGGTTTCAGGGTGGCGATCCCGAAGTCGGAGGCTTTTTCATGGCTGAACGAAAACCGCGTTAACCTTCTCAACCTCGGATTTGAGGTCAGTCAGCCTGAGAGCCGCGATAAAAAATATTTTGTTGGTAAGGCGGTGATTGAAGTTGAGGTTAAAGAAAATATAGACTGGTTTGACATTCACGCAAAGATCCGTTTCGGTGAATTCGAGATCCCGTTTAAGGAGTTGCGCAAGCTGATACTGAAAAGAAAGGTCGAGTTCAAACTTCCCAACGGGGAGATTGCAATCATCCCGGAAGTATGGCTGACAAAATATGCCGACCTGTTTGCACTGAGCGAAACGGAGGGAAGTCAGGAAAAACCCGTGTTGAGGAAACATCACCTGAACCTCGTTAAAGAACTCGAGGAAGGAAATCTGGCGAAGGTCCATCTCAGCGAGAAACTGCGGACACTCAATTCCTTCAGTGGCATCAAAAACTATCCTGTCCCGGAGGGCTTCAACGGCGAGCTGCGGCCCTATCAGAAGGCCGGATATAACTGGCTGCGCTTTTTGAATGAATATAAACTCGGAGGCTGCCTTGCCGACGACATGGGCTTGGGGAAAACTGTCCAGACACTTACGCTGCTGTTGGCGGAAAAGAAGGCCGGCGCCGGTACGAGCCTTCTCGTTATGCCGACATCTCTCATTTATAATTGGGAAATGGAGGCAAATAAGTTTACGCCTGACCTGAAGATCCTGAACTATACAGGGACGCTGCGCAACAAGGATATCACGAGATTCAAGAACTATGACCTTGTGCTTACCTCCTATGGAATCACACGTCTGGATATAGAACTGCTTCAGAATTTCTTTTTCAACTACGTCATCCTTGACGAATCGCAGGTCATAAAAAATCCTACCTCGAATATAGCGAAGGCTGTGCGCGAGTTGAAATCGAGGCACAAGCTTGTGCTGACCGGAACGCCGATTGAAAATACGACACTCGATCTCTGGTCCCAGATGACCTTTATCAACCCAGGCATACTGGGAACTCAAACGTACTTCCGCAATGAGTATCAGCATCCGATAGAAAAGAAAGCGGACGAAGCCAGATCAAAAAAGCTTGGCGCGGTGATCAAGCCTTTTATTCTGCGCAGGCATAAGTCGCAGGTGGCTACGGAATTGCCGGAAAAGGTCGAGCATGTTCAATATTCAGTGATGACGCCGGACCAGGAGAAACGCTACGAGGAAGTAAAGGCTCATTACCGCGAGAAGATCTTCAAGCTAATCGAGCAGGAAGGCCTGGGCAATAGCCGATTCATGATCCTCGAAGGGTTAACAAAACTGCGTCAGCTGGCGAACCATCCGAAAATGATCGAGCAGGGATACGCCGGAGATTCGGGCAAGCTTGAAGACATTACGCACATGCTTGAGAATGCTATGGCGGAGGGTCACAAAGTACTCGTGTTTAGTCAGTTTGTAAAACATCTTGATCTGGTAAGGGAGTATCTCAAAACGAACAAGATCGATTTTGCTTACCTGGATGGTTCGAGTACAGACAGAAAGGAACAGGTTGAACGCTTTAACAAGGAAACTCAGCTTAAAGTGTTCCTGATTTCCATTAAGGCGGGAGGGCTGGGCCTTAACCTGACTGAAGCCGACTATGTATTCATCCTGGATCCATGGTGGAACCCGGCGGTAGAGGCGCAGGCGATCGACCGCGCGCACCGCATTGGTCAGAAGAGAAAGGTGTTCACCTACAAATTCATCACAAGGAATACAGTGGAGGAAAAGATACTTACACTTCAGCAAAAGAAACTCAAGCTCACGCAGGAACTTATAACGACTGAAGAAAGCTTTATGAAGCAGCTTACGAAAGATGACATCGCCCAGATGTTGACATAAGCTTGTATTCGGAAGCGGTCTTACGCCTCTCCTACCCGATCATTGTTGACGATCGCAGCGTGATTTTTGAGATGTCGCTTTTTCCATCTGTTGTGTGACCAGAGCCACCCTGCCGGGTATTCATTGATGGTATCGTCGACGGCCTTTACGTAATTTTCTATGACGATCACACTTTCTTTGGGATAAGGGGGCATGGCAATGATGACCGGGAGCGCCTCGTAAAAACCTCTTCTGATCTTTTTAGGTTTATAAAAGACTGCCGGGTATTGGGAGAGTTGCGCCAGCTGATTCGTGCCCATAAAAAATGCAGTCTCCTGATTCAGAAAACGGGCGATAAATTTTTTGTCCCTGCCGTAACCGGGATACTGGTCTGCAACGGTGGCTATTCCCCTCAAGATATCTTTCCGTTTGATCAGTTCGCGCGCAACCTCATTACGCTTTACAGGATGTGCTCCGAATCGCGTGCGCATCTGCAATGTAAGCCGGTCGAAAAACTTGTTACTGACGGGCTGATAGACAAAGTCAATCGCCATGGGAAAATTTGCGCTAGCGGAAACAAGCAGCCATTCCCAGTTGAACTGATGAGACGCGAGAAACAAGATCGATTGGTGCGAAGCGCGAAACGGTTCAATAACGCTGAGATCTTTAAATAGCATACGCCGGCTCAACTCGGCGCGCGGCATGGTCAGCAGCTTCAGACTTTCAACGGCGTAATCGCAGAGGTTCTTGAAAAATTCCTTCTCAATTGATCTCAGTGTATTTGAATCTTTGTCAGGAAATGAATTTTTCAGATTGCGTTTGATCAGCTTTCTTCTATAACCAACCACATAAAAACTGACAATAAAGAGGAAGTCAGAAAACACATACAGTACAGGCAATGGTAACCTGGAGAGGAGCCGGATGAAAAACATGCGCTGGTAGTTACCGCAGCAAGTTAAGCAAGTATTGTTATTTTTGGCCCATGAAGGATAAAGTTGTCATTATCACCGGAGGAACGTCTGGTATCGGAAAGGCGCTCGCATTCGAGTTTGGTGTGAAGGGGTCAAAGATCGTTATCACCGGCAGGAATCAGGATGCCTTACATGACACGGCAATGCAACTGAGAGAGAAAGGCGTTGACGTGTTGCCTGTTTTGGCTGATGTCACTTCAGCCGACGATAACAGGATGATGGCAGATAAAGCATTGGCAACTTATCAGCGGATCGACGTCTTGATAAACAATGCGGGAATTTCCATGCGGGCAATATTCGAGGAGGTTGATCCGGAAGTGATCCGAAAAGTTATGGATATTAATTTTTACGGCGCCGTATATGCGACAAAAGCATGTTTGCCCGAGATCATCCGGAACAAAGGAAGCAT
>CBFGXV010000292.1:0-4719 GCA_965652755.1 uncultured Chryseosolibacter sp.
CGAACTCCTCGAGTTCGGCCGGGCTGTATGTGTTGCCCAGTGAAAGCATCGGATACTTGTGGTAAACCGTAGGGAATTCCTTGGTGATCGTACCACCCACTCGTTGAGTAGGGGAATGGCTGTCGCGGAACTGCGGAAATTGCTTTTCCAGCAATAGCAACCGCTCCAGCATCTTGTCAAAATCAAAGTCAGAGATCTCTGTTTGATTTTTTTGATAATACAGATGATTGTGATAATTGATCTTCCCGGTTAAATCCGCAATCTCTTTTTTTGCCTGTTCAGGAGTCATATGCTAAAACTTGTGATGATCCATCCGCCGGTGCGGATTCAGAGCAACCCGGTGGAGGCTCATTGGATCAAGGAGTAATAAATTTAGGAATTTGGACCGACACTCGTAAACGTTATGAGCTTAACGGTCTTTGCCGGGCTTCATGATCACAATCTCACTTCGTCGGATCCTGATAGGCCTTAAAGGCATCAGGCAGTTCAACCTTGTTGTTCTTCCGGTTAACGTCTGCCATCCGCTGACTCGGGTCGATTTCAATGGAGGCGATGTCCTCCGGTTGCCTGTTGATCCGCAGAGAGTACGTCGGATTTACCCACGGCCATGCAACGAGATCGTTGCGTAGCACATCGTCATTCTCCACCGGCTTGTTCCCAAGCGTTTCGCTTAGCGGTATGTAATACAGTTCTTTTGAGCCATCGCGGAATGTCACAAGGAGATCCACTGGCATCGGGAAGTCGCCCATGCGTGCGAGCGTAATGAACGTGGTCTGCTCGTTTTCCACAATCGAGCGAACGCCGTAGTCGATCGTTTTTGTGGTGTTGATGAAATATCGGTAGTACCAATGCAATTGCATTCCCGACACCTTTTCCATCACGCGCAGAAAGTCATTGGGCTCCGGGTGTTTGAACTTCCAGGTGTTGTAGTAGCGGAGCATGCCCTGATAAAAATTTTCTTCTCCGATAATGTACTTCAACTGATGCAGAAAAATGGCTCCCATGCCGTATGCGGCGATGGAATAGGCGCGGTTTGTATTGTAATGGTCTGAGTGCTGGCTTGCAGGCTCCTGCCCGCTTTTGACGAGGGCGAAATAGGCATCGTAGCTCCCTTCATGCGGATTCTTTTCGTTGAAGATGGATGCAAGGGATTCGTTGGCCGCAAAATCCGTGAATCCCTCATCAAACCATGGATACAACGCTTCATTATTTGCGAGGACGCCTTGATACCAGCTGTGTGTTACTTCGTGAGCGGTTACACCCACCAGGCTGCCGAAGGATCGTTCTCCGGTAATGAGCGTACACATGGGATATTCCATTCCTCCGTCGCCGCCCTGTATGATGGAATAGGTTTCATAGGGATACTGGCCGAACTTCCTGTTCATGAATTGAAAATGCCTCACCGCAAAATCCTTCAGACGTGTCCAGTTCTCTGTCGTTTTTTCGCCGGGTTGGTAAAAGAAGTGAAGCATTGGCCCGCCGGGAACTGCAGCGGTCTCATGCTTGTAATCCGGATCCGCTGTCCAGGCGAAATCATGGACATTCTTAGCGATGAAGTGCCATGTGAGGCTGCTCCCCGAAGTTTTTGGCGACGTGCCTGCCTTCTGATATCCGTGTCCGATCTGATCGGGATTCTGAAGGACTCCCGTTCCGCCAATTACGAACTTCGGATCCAGAGTGATCCTCACATCGTAATCCCCCCACACACCGTGAAACTCGCGTGCCACATAGGGATATGCATGCCACCCGAGATGATCGTATTCGGCTATCTTCGGATACCACTGCGTCATCGAGTAAGCGATGCCTTCGCGGCTTTTACGCCCGGACCTCCGGACCTGCAAAGGCACCTGTGATTCAAACTGCATGTCAAACACAGTTCTTGTCGATGGCAACAATGGTTTCTTCAGCGTGACTTCCATGATCGTGCCTGTGATATGGAAAGACACGTCCTTGCCATCCTGCTTGAAAGTCTTGATATGCTGATAACCGATCTCTTCAGGCTTCAGGTGCACAATCCTGTCTTCGACGCGTGGATCGGGATCCGGAAGATTTCTGGACCTGACGTCCATCATGCTACCGGGTTGAAACGCGTTGAAGTATAAATGGTAGTATACCTTGTGCAAGGTGTCGCGTGAATTGTTATGGTAAGTGAGTTTTTGTAAGCCTTGCACCTTATGCGTACTGACATCGAGCGTTATGTCCATCGAATAATCCGCCCGTTGCTGCCACCTGAAATCCTGACCCTGGGAAACGTTCAATATCAGCAGGAGAAGTGCAGCAGTTACCGTGATTTTTTGCATAGATCTGAAGCTTTATTCTGTGCAAAATATCATTAAAAACTTAAGATCTAAAACATAAGATTGTACAGATGGTACAGCAGAATATCCAATTGGATTTCTAAACGGTTCTTTTTTAATGCGATAAGGGAGGGACTCTGATCAGGCTTTCGACGTTGCGTTAAAAAATCCTAACGGCGTCTTCTTTCCTGTACCTTTCGCAGCAAAAGTTTTCTGAAATCAATTTCCGCCTGGCGAAGTTTGACAAGTTTCTCAGCTGGGATAAATTCCTTTAGTTTTTCCATTAATTCGCGTTCGAGTTCAAGCTCCTCTTCTTTGGTGCTGAGATCCATTTCAAGCAGATCCTTGTCATTCGATCCAGATTGACGGGCATCGCGTATTCGCTGACGCAGATCTCTTCTTTTTTCGAAGTATTCCCGGTAGAGCGGCCAGAATCTTTCAGACTCCGATGTGGTGAGCTCAATCCGTTGGGTAATGTACGCCGCATGGGCCGCGCGGATCTTGTCGCGGGTCTGTTCATTGTCGCGGATGCCCCTTCTGTCAGGCTGCCCGAAAGCGCTGATGGAAGCGAAGATGATAACAAACAGGAAAATATTTTTCATCGCCTTTAGTTACAATTCGATAATAGCAGAGTCAAGTCGCGGAAAACTGTCTTCGTAGATCTCATCTTCGATGGCCTGTATGTCTTCGGTTGAGAATTCAAAGCTTTCCAGCACGTCGTCTGTTGTGAGGCCCGTATCCTGGAGGTACGCGATCAGCTGTTCGGTGTCAACACTTGCGAGTATGGTTTCAGCATCTGTTTCGCCAGGTTGGTAAAAAAAGCAGGGCCGTTATAATCAAAACCAGTGGTAAAGCATATTGAAGCGAGTATTTAATCACCGGAAAGCTCCTGCGTTCCGCACCTTTTTGAGTCCGTGATTGTATTGCTGCCGGGAGCTTTTCAAAATAGCCCGGCGGCGTGGTGAAATACTCGTTTTTTGGTATGTCGTCTAGTCTGGCCATTGTTAATTAGACATTTTCTGCGCTTCAGGGTTTAATCCTGTTTTAGCTGATCCTCGATTTTTTTTACTGCCAGGTGGTAGCTGGCTTTGAGCGCTCCGACGCTTGTTCCTGTGATGCCGGCAATTTCCTCATAGGCAAGTTCATCGAAGTATCTCATGTTAAATACCAGGCGTTGCTTGTCGGGTAATGTAAGTAAGGCCTTGTGAAGGCGAAGCTGTACCTCATCGCCGGACACATACGCGGAGCTCGTGAGTTTTGCAGTTAGCTCTGCTGTCAGGTTACCGATTGGCAGAAAGAACTTTCTTTTCTTCCGCTGGAGAAAGTTAAGGCATTCATTTGTCGCGATGCGGTAGATCCATGTATAGAGTTGTGAATCCTCTCTGAAGTTCCCGATGCTTTTGTGGATCTTCACGAATACATCCTGGGTGAGGTCGTCGGCATCGTCGTGATCGATGACCATTTTGCGGATGTGCCAATATACCTTTGTCTGGTACTTGCGCACCAGTGCGTTGAATCCGAAATTTCTTGTATCCGGATTCCTGAGCTTTTCCAGCAGATCGCGATCTTCCAAATGGACAGTTTTGGACTGTTATTGCGTTTAGACCCTTCTCATCGGGAAAGGTTTAATGTTCAGCTCTTGAAGTCCGCCGTCTGAACGCCATGGCCAGTTTGCCGCGGCGGACGCTGCGATATTGCGGGCAGAGAAACAGACCGATGCCGACCGTGGCTAGATCGTGAATTCTTTTATGCTATCTGCAAGCAACTCGTACTGTTCTTTCGAGTGCGCGGGAAAATTGGCAAAACGCAGTTGGGTTTTCTTTGCGGGACCGTATCCATCGCCCGCGTGCAGGCCTCTCGTTGCGAGGAACGCCGAAAGTTTTTCCGTGTGTTCGCCGCAATCTGCTACAATGACAGTCTTTGATCGCGATTGTTTCTCCTTGACGAATGGAGATGTATGTGGGCAATTCTCAAGGGCGTGATACAATACCGCTGCTTTGTAGTCCGTCTCTTTTCTGATGTTGTCAATTCCTCTGCGGAGGAAGTCTGCGACTACCCTGCTTAAAAGATAAATTCCCAGAACGTTAGGCGTTTCCGGGGTCTGGTTTTTTTCCGCGTGTGCCCGCAACGTTGCCAGGTTGTGGTAGGAGCCGGTGGAGATCTTTCTGGCTGCGAGCGATTCAGCTTTCTGAATACATTTTTCGTTAACCATCCACACGCCAAGTCCTGCGGGTAGTCCGAATCCTTTTTGCACCGAAAAGAACACAGAATCGGTGTTGGTCATGTCGAAAGATGGATAAGGCAGGGAGGAGACTGCATCGACGGCGATCAGCGCCTCAGGGTTAGTCGATCTGATATCTGCGAGGATCTGCAGCGGTACGGACACGCCTGTGCTTGTCTCATTGTGCGTAACGGCAATAAG
>CBFGXV010000293.1:0-4710 GCA_965652755.1 uncultured Chryseosolibacter sp.
CGCGGCGGAAAAATTGCGGAAATTTCAGGGCGTGACCTTCGGGGTACTGAGGTATTGGATGCCAAGGGGCTTGTGGTGTCACCTGGCTTTATCGACCTGCATGCTCACGGCATTACCAATCGTGAACAGGAATTCCAGGCACACGATGGGGTTACAACAGCGCTGGAACTTGAGTCAGGGATTGAATATCTTAAGGAATGGCATGACTTGCGACGTGGAAAAGCCCTGATCAATTATGGTGCAAGCGCATCGTGGAGGATGGCTCATGCGCTCGCTGTTCCCGAATATCAGACGAAAAGCTCGCAAGTACAGCGCTTGCTCGACGAGGAAGGATGGAACCGTGAGAAAATCCTATCCGTAATAAACTTCTACGCCCCTTCCAGGATTACCTCCTCGAAGGAAATTGATCTGATGCTGAAAAATTTACGTTCTGCTCTGGAAGAAGGCGCCGTTGGAATCGGATTGCCCATTGGGTATAACCCGATGGCGAGCACCGGTGAGATCTTCCGGCTTTTTCAGCTGGCTGGCGATTTGAAAGCGCCTGTATTTATTCACGTCCGCGATTTTGGCCTGATCAATATCCAACAAGCGATCGCCGACGCTTCTGTATCGGGCGCGCCCTTACACATTGTTCACGTTAACAGCATGGCCCTCCAGGACATTGACCTTGCTATCGAAATGGTGGGGGAAGCTCAAAAACGGGGACTGGATATCACCACCGAACTGTACCCCTATACGGCAGCCTCCACGCATCTGGAATCGGTGTTGTTCGATGACGGATGGCAAGAGAAGTGGGGCGGCATCTCATATAGCGACCTGCAATGGGTTGCAACGGGAGAACGACTGACTGAAGCTACTTTCAGAAAATATCGGAAAGTTGGCGGAGTGGTCGTTATCCATATGATGAAACCTCAATGGATCGCAGCGGGTATAAGATCACCTGTGACAATGATCGCATCAGATGGAATGCATGTCGCAGCATTTGCGCACCCGAGGACGGCAGGAACGTTCTCGAGAGTTTTGGGAAAATATGTGAGGGAGGAAAAGGTGCTCAGCTTGCCGGAAGCCCTAAGGAAAATGACCATCATGCCTGCCAACCGGCTCGCGGATATCGCACCTATGATGCGGCTAAAAGGACGTATTCAAGTCGGCTGTGATGCAGATATCACGATATTCGATCCGGTGACTGTCCTTGATAAAGCTACTTATGAAAAAGGCCTGGAATTTTCGCAAGGAATACAACACGTGCTCGTGAATGGTTTTTTTGTCGTACGCAACGCCCAAACGGTTCCCAATGCCTTTCCTGGTAGACCCGTACTTGGGAGGTATAAGAAGAGATGAGTTTGCGCTGAGAAGAGTTCGATAAGACCGAACAGGGAATGGACCTTTTCACCATGGGAGCAGTGAGACCAAAGTAAAGTAGTCACGATCGCGACTATCCTGTGCCTTTACTGCAGGCTAATCTTTACCAGTATCGATTCTCTGGTCAAGGCCTTGGCAAGGACAGAAATGAAATCAATTAACCTGAATCGTACTTTCCGCTTTTGTAAAACTTTTCCTAGAGAATAAATTGTGAATTTTTTGAAGACAAGTGGCGCCGTTCATCTGTAGGTATCCTGGTGACACGAGCTACTTGTTTAACTTTTAGACATAGTGGCCGAGGAGGGGTCGAAAAACGCAACGCAGTCGCATCCTGCCAACCCGAGGTTATAGCTGATGCTATTTTTTGGAGCGATTCCGGCTTTCGCTGTTTAAAGGAAAAAGTTCGATCAAGGTACGGATGACGGCATCTGTGAGAATTTCTCCGCCGCCCGGTGCAAAACGCGCACTGATAACTTCGTATCCTCCTTCGGGAAACGCCTTGCGGTTTGGAACATAACTCAATGTTCCATTCCCTGATTGCTCACTAACGACTGTGAAAGGAAAGGGCGAATTAAGTTTTATCGCCAGGCCCAGCTCTACAAACGCATCACCGGGAAATCCTACAAGTGCGAGTTCATCTCCCAGCGCCACAACCTGCACTTCAGTCTGCAATGCACTGCCATCGTCGGTCAAGGGCACCGTAGTGGTTATTTCGTGTCGGCTCTTACGCTGCAGCGATGCCAAATCGATGATGCGCCAGGCCTTCACAACATCGCTGAAAGCAGGAGGCACAGCTTTTCCATATTGCGCCATTATTTTTTGCGCCCATCTCAAGTCATCGGGTTGCACTCGTTGAACAGGCAACTCAACTTTCACAGTGCGGACCTGAAGCGAGTTGATCTCAATCGGGCGAAGATGCGGAAGGATCTTCAGCACATCGGCAGCCAGAATCGTTCCGACACGGGCTGATTCTTCATTGGCAGAAAGCTGGTCTCGACGTGAAACGTCGATGTGGTTGACATTTCCTGAGGTGCCATTGGTAAAAAGAGTGACCAGGTCTTTTTCATGTACGTTTGCGAGCAACGCCGAAAGTGTCGCCGGAAAATCTGCAGAAAAATGATTGCCGCCAACGACAGCAGCATGCAACGCAAAGTTGACAAGAATAGCAACGGGCTTTGACTCCAATGATCTGAACGCTATCACCGAAACTTCGGGGTCCACAGGGCCAGCCGGTCTGACGATGTTTGGATTGAGACTTCCGGGATTCATGGTGAAGCTTCCATCTTTCATTAGAAAACGCCGGTTGAAATTTATGTTGTTCTGGTGAGCGGTGCCAACGAACACCTGCACAGGCTGAAGTCTTTCTTCGGCGGACCCGACAACTTCGGCAATTATTGCAGGAAGATTTCTGGTGTACTCCTCCGACTTTTGTTTTGGCACGCCGCCCACCGCGTCCCAAAAGAGCGGGTTCATCTGCGGCCCCGCATGTGCATGAGTGGCGGCCATAATAACATGGCTGGCCGGGATACCAGTTCGCTGTGCGATCAACTCCCGAGCTTTCATGACTACCGTATGCGGAAGACTAATAACATCCAGAACCACAAATGCGCTCTTGACATCTCCTCTATCAAAAACCAATGCTTTCGCATAAAGGTCATCATGAACACCCTCAGACACTGTAATGCCATACGAGCTACCCATGATACTTCCTATGGGCGGTGTAATCTTGCGCGAGGCCGAGCCCGCTCTGAAAATTTCCGATTGGCTGAACCCTCTTGCACCAGAGAGGTTTTGCGCCATAGACATCATGCTGCTTGTCACCAGGATGACGAGAAAAAAGCGCATCAGGAGGTTCGGCAATTTATGCATAGGAAATGCGCGAGGCAGCTTATTATTTGTCGAATTGCGACAGCTTGAGATGATGGTCGATCTTTTCATTGGAAAAGCTCATCTCCTCCCAGCTTACTCTCCTTCCCTGCTCCGCTGCCTGTCGTCCAAGTATTGCGGTAAGGGTGGATTCTGATGCGCTTCTTGTTTCGTTCAAATAATTTCCCGACTCAATGCTGGAGATAAATGATTTTTCCTTGTTAGCGTCGGCGTCGTGAAGGGACGACAGGAATATCCCCGCCGCCTGTTGCTCGGGTGTGACCTTCGCCTCCTGTCTCAAAACTCCTGAGTCCCAGGCATTGTCTCCTTTGATAAACACTCCTCCGCTGTAATGCGCCTCTGCAATACCCTTCGTTCCAATAAAGCGCGCACACACATCACCAAATTGTTTGCCTATCTGGCTGCAATGAAAGCTCACATGCGTGCCTTTTGGATATTCGTAAATAGCCTGGTAATTGTTCCATGCATCACCAAACTCGGCACCGTGATTGTTACTTCCGCTTCCAATTGCGGACAGCGCATGGCCGTGTAGCGCCCAGTTGCACACGTCAATCATGTGAATTCCCTGGTCGAGCAAGATCCCCCCTGAGAGGTCTCTGAAATGGAAATGATTCCGGATGCGCGCCTCGTCGTAGGGAATGTCTTTGTAAGGCTTCAGTTTGATCTCTGATGAGAAATAGTACAGCTGCGCGTTCAATACATCCCCGATGTCGCCGCGGTGAATACGCTTCACCATCTCAACGTAAGGGCTGGCGTGTCGGATCTGAAATCCAACCACCACACTGAGCTTCCCTTTGATCGCTTCTCCAATACGTTCGACACGCTTGCAACCTTCAACGTCGGGAGCAACGGGCTTCTCACAATAGACGTGTTTTCCCGCCTGAACTGCAGCCTCCATAAACTCAGGATGGGTATACGCCGGCGAAGAGATCAGCACCGCGTCAATTTCTTTATTCTGCAATAATTGAAGATATGCTTTCGAGCCCTGGTAAATATTCGCTTTTGGAATGGCTGGGAATCCTTTCTCCGCATTGAGCCGGTCAAGAATGACTTTGCCTTTCTGCAACTGGTCCGGAAGGAGGTCGGCCATCGCCACGATACTGACGTTGGTGTGCTTTGACATGGAGGATATAACGGCGGTTCCTCTGTCTCCAACTCCAATTATTCCAATTCGGATCGCTGAGTTTGCCCTTGTGCCAAAGACAGTACCGGGCTTTAAGATCATCATTGATGAGATTGCCGCCGCACTCTTGAGGAATATTCTTCGTTCCATAACGCTGTAAATATTGTTTATTGTTAGCAAAACTTATCGGCACAGACCTCCGTCGTTTATCGGTCTCTGGCGTGATGCTACTTCCGTATACTTCCCTGAAATCGGGCAAAGAGCATAACTCTAGATACAAACTGAAGCGCAGCCATGCGGCAAATGTTATTTGTTCGATATTAATGCGTGATGAACGG
>CBFGXV010000294.1:0-4710 GCA_965652755.1 uncultured Chryseosolibacter sp.
TATCGTTTGGCTTGCAGGCCGGGTTCATCAGCTTCAAAGGCAATAACGGCGAGCTGAACCCGTACGATCCGAATGACCCCGCTTTCAGTGAAACTCAAAACATGACAAAGCCGAGTTTTGGCGCGGGGCTGATCCTCAACAGTGAAAGATACTTTCTGGGGCTTTCGGTTCCGAGAATGCTCAAGGCCCGGGTTACTGTTTCAGACCTTGAGACCGAATTGTATAGCCAGCATTATTACATGATTGGCGCCTACGTGTTTTATCTGAATGAGCACATTCGCTGAGTTTTGGTCTGAACATGGCCTTATTCAACTTTCACAGTACCTCAATAACAAGCTTCTAGATCGGTTCCCTGCTCAGGGCATCGACGCCAATGAGGAATTACGAATGCTGCCCGTGGTCGTCGGGTAACCAAGGCGTTTCAAGCTTCAATATGTGGATATTTGCTGTTTCACACTCCAACTCGCTACAGGCGGAAGGGCCAGGGGGTAGCAACAATTTCAATTCCCGTGAACCTTTTAGCCGATATCCTGTTACTTTTAAGGCATGAAGGTCAAAGTTTCCCGCAAAGAACATTTTAACGCAGCCCACCGGCTTTTCCGGCCCGACTGGTCGGATGCACAGAATGAAAAGGTCTTTGGAAAATGTAGTAATCCCCATTACCACGGTCACAATTACGAACTGATCGTCAGTGTAACCGGCGAGCCGCGCGAAGACACCGGATATGTCTACGACTTAAAAGTGCTCAGTGATCTCATCAAGGAAAATGTTTTGATTAAATTCGATCACAAGAACCTCAACCTGGATACTGAATATTTTAAAGAGCTTAATCCTACTGCCGAGAACATCGCTGTTGTCATCTGGAGGATATTAAGGCAGAACATAGATTCCGAACTAGAACTAAAAGTCACTTTGTATGAGACAGAAAGAAATTTCGTTGAATATCCGGCCTCTTAAACCGGTTGATGAAGACGATCAGGACGATCACGTAGCTTCCTCCGCTGACACGCCACTGCGGGCTGACGCCTTTGACCTCAACGATGAAGAGAAGATCGACAAGATCGAAAAACACTTTCGCGAGATCATGCAGATCCTGGGACTTGATCTTACCGACGACAGCCTCAACGGGACCCCACGGCGCGTTGCAAAAATGTACGTAAAAGAGGTATTCAGCGGTCTCAATCCAAAGAACAGACCACACGCACGTCTTTTCGAAAACAAGTACAACTATGATCAAATGCTCGTCGAGAAGGACATCACGTTCTACTCACACTGCGAGCATCACTTTGTCCCCATCTACGGCAAGGCCCATGTCGCGTATTTTTCATCCGGAAAAGTTATCGGCCTGTCGAAGATCAACCGCATTGTTCAATATTTCGCCAAGAGACCACAGGTCCAGGAACGCCTCACCGTTCAGATCGGAAAGGAAATGCAGCGCATCCTCCGCACCGAGGATGTCGGTGTTGTGATCGATGCAAACCACATGTGCGTTGCGTCGCGCGGCGTCGGCGATACGAACAGCAAAACAGGCACTGCCTACTTCTGCGGAAAATTCAAGGACGAGAATATTAAGAGGGAGTTTTTGAATTATATTAATAGTAAATAAAGGGGGATAGGGGTGATAAGGGGATAAGGGGGTAGGGGAAATGTCCGCTTTGCAGCCTGCCACTTTTCTGTTTGACCCAGAGGTCTAAATACAAGATTGCGGCCCGGGCCGCAGTTTTTTTTCCAGGCTTTTCTGTTATCTTGAGTTAACAGACCCTCTCTGTAATGGAATCATACTCGAGGTATAATCCTCACAAGGATTTTACGACCCTGGAAGCGTGGAAGAAAGCCAGGGAATTGAAACTGTTTCTCTATTTGGAAGTTATTCCGATGCTGCCAACTGAAGAGAAATTCAATCTCAACGTACAAATCCGGAAAGCTGGCGTCTCAGGAACTGCCAACATCGCTGAAGGTTACGGGAGATATAATCACAAGGACTCTATTCGTTTTTATCTTATATCCCGTGGATCAATTTATGAATCCAAAGACCACACCTGATGTCATGCCACGATCTTCATTACATTTCGCTGCCAGTTCTTGACAAAGGACTTATTCTGAACGAACAAGCCAAAGCCGCCCTGAACGGCTACATTAACTACATTAAGAACAAACGAGACGAGCCTGACACCTAGCCTCCCTATCCCTTATCTCCCCTATCCCCCTTATCTCCCCTATCTCCCCAATCCCCTTATCTCCCCTATCCCCTCTCCCCTATCCCCTTATCTCCCCTATCTCCCCAATCCCCTTTCAACCTTTCAACCTTTTTACTACTTTAGCGACCCTAAAACTAAGACTATGGTATTCGATTTAGACATGATCAAGGCGGTTTACCGGCAATTCCCGGATCGCATCGCGAAAGCGAGAAAAGCTGTTAACAAACCCCTTACCCTTTCGGAGAAAATCCTGTTCACCCACCTGCATTCGGAGCAATCGGTTGAAACTTTCGAAAGGGGCAAATCATACGTCAACTTTTCGCCTGACCGCGTAGCCATGCAGGATGCAACGGCTCAGATGGCACTTTTGCAGTTCATGTCGGCGGGTATCCCGAGAGTTCGCGTCCCTTCCACGGTTCACTGCGACCACCTCATCCTGGCTAAGGATGGCGCGAAGCAGGATCTGGCGGAATCGCTTACGGCTAGCGGAGAAGTATTTACCTTCCTGGAGTCTGTTTCCAATAAATTCGGTATCGGATTCTGGAGGCCCGGCGCTGGTATCATCCACCAGGTTGTGCTTGAGAACTATGCCTTCCCGGGAGGAATGATGATCGGAACTGACTCTCATACCGTGAATGCAGGCGGGCTCGGGATGGTGGCTATCGGCGTTGGCGGCGCGGATGCCGTCGACGTGATGGCGGGAATGCCATGGGAATTGAAATGGCCCAAGCTTATCGGCGTAAAGCTCACTGGAAAACTCAGCGGCTGGTCAGCAGCAAAAGATGTAATACTCAAGGTTGCCGGCATCCTGACTGTGAAGGGCGGAACGGGAGCCATCGTCGAATACTTCGGACCCGGAGCGGAAACATTGTCTTGTACCGGCAAAGCCACCATTTGTAATATGGGTGCGGAGATCGGCGCAACCACTTCCACTTTCGGATACGATGAAAAGATGGCCGAATACCTGCGCGGTACAGGCCGCAAGGAAATAGCTTCACTCGCGGACACAGTAAAAGAACATCTTACTGCTGACCCTGAAGTGTACGCAAATCCGGAAAAATATTTCGACCAGGTTATAGAGATCAACCTTTCAGAGCTCGAGCCGCACGTCAACGGTCCGTTTACTCCCGACCGCGCCATTCCTTTGTCCGAATTTGCGAATGAAGTCCGGAAAAACGGATGGCCCGAGAAACTCGAAGTGGGATTGATCGGCTCATGCACCAATTCTTCTTATGAAGACATTACGCGGTCAGCGTCACTGGCGAAGCAGGCCGTAGATAAGAAAATAAAAGCCCGCGCGGAATTCACGATCACTCCGGGATCGGAGCTTGTTCGTTACACGGTTGACCGCGACGGCTATCTTGGGATCTTTGAAAAGATGGGTGGCGTCGTGCTTGCGAACGCCTGTGGTCCCTGCATTGGTCAGTGGGCGCGTCACACGAACGATCCGAACAGGAAAAACTCTATCATCACTTCATTCAACAGGAACTTTGCGAAGCGCAATGATGGCAATCCGAACACGCATGCTTTTGTTGCGTCGCCGGAGATCACCACAGCATTCGCCATCGCAGGCGACTTAACTTTTAATCCGATAACGGATACCCTGCTCAATGATGAAGGTAAGTCTGTAAAACTCGACGAGCCTACAGGCGACGAGTTCCCTCCAAGAGGCTTTGATGTTAAGGATCCAGGCTACATCGCTCCGGCAAGAGATGGCAGTCGCGTTTCCGTAAAGATCGATCCTGCTTCGAAACGTCTGCAGGCATTGAGCCCCTTCCCTGCATGGGATGGAAAGAATCTCACTGGTATGCGCGTACTGATCAAGGCGAAGGGAAAATGTACGACGGACCATATCTCGATGGCAGGTCCGTGGTTGCGTTTCCGCGGACACCTCGACAACATTGCCAACAATACGCTTACTGGTGCAGTCAACTATTTTAATGAAAAGACAGACTCCGTAAAAAATCAATTGACAGGAGAATACGGAGCCGTACCAGCGACGCAACGCGCCTATAAGGCTGCGGGCGTTCCCACCATCGTAGTCGGCGATCACAATTACGGTGAGGGATCATCGCGAGAGCATGCAGCAATGCAACCGCGCCACCTGGGTATTCGCGCTATACTTGTAAAATCTTTTGCACGCATACACGAAACCAACCTGAAAAAGCAGGGAATGCTTGCAATTACCTTCTCAAATGAATCGGACTACGATCTCATTCAGGAAGATGATACCATCGATATCACGGATCTTATGCAATTCTCTCCTGATCGCCAGCTCACGTTGTCGTTGAAACACAAGGATGGAAGCAGTCACACCATCAAAGTGAATCACACGTACAATGCAGGGCAGATCCAGTGGTTTAAAGCTGGCTCAGCTTTGAATCTGATGGCAAAGGAGATTGCAGCGCAGGAAGGATTCAAGCAGCCTATGGTGAACAAGAAGCCAGCTGCGACGGATGCAAGCGCTTCCAGCAAAAGCAAGGTGGCGAAACCCAATGCAAAGATGACGAAA
>CBFGXV010000295.1:0-4680 GCA_965652755.1 uncultured Chryseosolibacter sp.
GGGTTCAATACTCAATACACCCAGGTTGCAACCTGGGGTTTCGTGTCAATCGCGCCGCCAACCGCGGAGGGGTTGAATTGAAATCGCGGGAATTCGATCACCATGACACAACGACTGCCCGGATGACGCCCGGATCGTTGAAGCGTTCAATGCTGACAAGCCTTGATTGCTGCGCGGATCTAAGATGACTCCGGCAAATGCGCAGGATTCAATAGTGCTTGTAATGAATGTAATCTTGTGAGGCGTAACATGAATCGCAGGGGTGACCAGATTGTAAAGATCGCAACGAAATAATCAATTCGTTAAGAACATTTGTATAACGGTATCACTGCAGGTGATCAAAAAAAGAACGAGCACCAGGGAATCACAAAAAAAAACAAAACCCGGAACTGCTGCGGCAGGATTCCGGGCTTTGAAGCATTTTGAAGAACCTTAAAAAGAGAGGGTCTTTTTTATGAGAGGGTCTTCCCAACGCTTTTTGTTCCCACAAATAAAACAAGTAACCTGCACTGAAGATAAGTGGATGTTTACAAATTGATACTATACATTTTCATTTTGTCTGGAAAACCGTACCGTGTCACCGTCAGGTTTTCCTGATATTATTCAATTTTTTTTCGACGTGTACGCAGGAAGTTGTAAGTTCACTGACACCAAACACCACCGCAATGTTACCAGACAGAGTCAGGATATTGATCGTCGACGATGAAGCCCTTATCCGCGAAGGGCTTCGCTCGCTCCTGGAAAAGGAGCCGTTTGTGTCGGGTATCTACGAGGCAGCTGACGCAGAGCAATTTCATGATCATATTTCCAAAAACCGGATTGACCTTGTTCTTCTTGATATACGGCTGAGAAACACAACTGGCGTCGAACTGCTCGGCAGCATGAAAAAAATGGAACGGCGACCCAAAGTCATCGCAGTTACTGGTATGGAAGGGGTTGAGCTCATAGTCAATCTGTTGAAGCTTGGAGTGGACGGTGTTGTGTACAAGCTCGATGGGTATGATGAAATCAAAAAGACAATAAAAAGTATTCTGGCCTCGGGTAATTACTATCCTGAGAATGTGATGAGGATCATCGAATCGAATGCCAACTCATGGGACCGCACCCCGACCGTTGTGTTGACGGCAAAAGAGTTGAAAATCCTGAAAGCGATAGCCCGCGGTTCGATCACGAAGGAAATTGCTAACGAACTGAAGCTTGCCGAGGCGACGGCCGAGACATACCGACTAAGGCTAATCAAGAAGCTTGGGGTTAGCAACACTGCGGGGCTTCTTGCCTATGCCTACCGCAACGGAATATTGTGAGTTAACGTTAGGGCTCTGTTTTTAAACTGAGCCGGGCAAGCAGACCTTTTTCTCCCTGTGTATAATTGATCGTGGCGCCAATTATAGATGTTCTCAATTTAAGGGTGTTGTTTTTCTTTTTCAGGCGTTCGACGAATTCCGGAATTTTAGAAAAACCTGTTCCATCGTCTTCTACTTCTATCAGGAGACGATTCGGGTCCCAGCGCAGCCGAACCCAGATGTGCCAGGCGGAGGAATGTTTGAAAGCGTTATGGATAAGTTCCTGTACAATCCGGAAGAGATATCTCTCCGTTTGCGGATCGAGCGTGATCGGAACCCCGGTATTCTCGAAATGGATGTGTCCTGTTCCGGGATGCTCCATATTCTGACACAAGATCTGGAGCGATTTGTCGAGGGTGTCGCCCTCCATTTTCGCGGGCAGGAGTCGCCGGGATACGTTGCGGACAACACGGATGACCTGTTCAAATTCGCTTCTCATTTTGATGGAGAGCGAATCGATCTCAGCCTGGTCCCCGGACGATCTTTCCATCCGGTCGATATAGAGTCTGAATACTGAAAGTTTTTGAATGAGGTCGTCATGGAGTTCGGCACCCATTTCCGAAATGATGTGTTCGCACGCTTCCGCAGTGCGCTTCGCTATTTCGTCTTCTACCTTCCTTTTAGAAATAAAGATGGCCATGGATATTTAAGAATTTTGTCTTATATTATTTGTTAAGAAACTCTCTAAAGTTATGATTATTCGAAACATCGTAGCTTGTGCGGCACTACTTTTAGTTGCTCTCGCGTCGCAGGGCCAGAATATTGACTCACTAAATAGCCTGCTGCATGGAAAGTATGGTAGGGAAAAGGTGAAGATACTTCACAAGATCGCTTACGATAACATATCGGACCATCTAGATGTCGGTTTAAGTTTTTCCCGCGCGGGATACAACCTGGCATGGAAAGTTGGCGATAGCCTTGGTATTGTAAGAAATGGTTCCATGTTCGCTTCAGCCCTTCGGCGCCTCCAAAAAGTGGATTCTGCTATATTAATCTACAATGAATTCCTTCCAATAGCCAGAAGACACGGATACGCTGAATATCCCAAGGTTCTTAACAGCCTGGCGGTATCCTTTATGTTGAAGGCACAATACGACGCGGCTCTCGAAGCCTATTTGAAATCCTTGGATTTAAGATATCAATCTAACGATACCGTTGGTCAGATCAAGGTATTGAACAATATCGCTGCCGTTTATTACAAACTAAAGAACTATGAAAAAGCGTTTGAAATATTTCAGCAGTCCCATGAACTTCAAAAAATGGCCGGCGATTATTCCGAGGCTGATTTGGTGATGATGAACTTGGGGACAGTATGTGTGCAGTTAAGGAAGTATGATGATGCTGTAACTTATATAAACAACGCCCTGAAATTATGTGGTGACACATGCCTCGCCTCTCGGTTCATGGAGGCCAATTTTGCAAGAGGACTACTAAATTACCAGCTTGGTCAGCTTGAAATGGCCGAGCGTTTCTTTCTGAAGTCATATTCGATTGCTGAGGCGGAAAAGAATGTGCGGTTTCAAATGGATAATGTCGATTACCTCTCGGAAATTTATTTGCGAACCAATCGCCTAAAGGAGGCTGCTTATATTTTAGACACCGGGGAAAAACTAGTTATCAATTATCCAGCATTCAGACTGGAAAACATTAAGTTATATTCGCGACTTGCCCAATTGTACCGCAACACCAAAAACTATCGCAAGGCATCGGATTATCAGCTGAAGTATATCGCTTTGAGGGATAGCATATACTCTGAAGAATTGACGAACAACCTAATGCGCATCGAAGCTGAGAATCTGCAAAAGGAGAATCTCGTCAGGATTGAATCTCAGAATAAAATAATAGCCCTGGATCGGGAGGTTATTGACCGCCAGAATATCATTAATCTGATGTCGGTGCTGATGGCTGTCACTGGAGCTGGCCTGGCGGTCGTTCTCTATCGCAACTACCAACAAAAGAAGAGGCTCAGCGCTCTATTGGACAGCAGGCTCAGCGAACGAACAAAACAACTCAGCATGAGTCATGAAGATCTGGAAAAGGCGGTTAGTGAACGCGATCTTTTACAAGATAAAAGAAGAAAACTTTACAATGACGCAATCAAACGCATCAAGGGTCTTTGTGGAACTGGTTCAAAAGAAGTTTCTGATCTGGTAGGCCGATTGTATTTGGAAAAGATTAAGAATATCACAGTCCATACAGAACGACAGCTTGACTGACGTAAGTGATAAGTCCTCGGTGTGCGATGCATAACCTTATATTTTTATGAAACTTCGATGCATTTATCCTGCGATCCTCCTCCTCGTGTCAATTACTGTGCAATCCCAGGACCAGCGACACATTGATTCACTGACCGCGTGCTTGCATGCCAAGAGTGGGAATGATAGGATTGATATCCTGTATGAGCTGTCGGCGACACTTTTGGATATTGATAATCAAAAAGCCCTCCGATTTTCCCGGGAAGCGTTAAAGTTATCAATCAGGGAGAACGATAGCCTCAGGATAGTACGTACCGGCCGAGTGAATGGCTCGGCCTTGTGGCGATTGCAGGAAATGGATTCTTCAATATATATCTACACAGCGATGTATAAGATAGCCAACATAAAAGGGTATCATCAGGAGGTAGGTTGGTTAGCAACCGGCTTGGCAATCGTACATACTTTCACAGCTGAATATGATAAGGCTTTGCAACATTACTTTCAAGCGCTTGAAGTCAACAGGTCATTACATGACCAAGAGGGTGAAATAAGGATTCTTATTAATATAGGCGTGGTTTATTACAAATTAAAGGACTATGAGAAAGCTCTTAGTTATTTTGTTCAGAGTAAAGAAATTCAGGAGAGGACCGGTCATCAAATAGATACCGATATATTAATGAACAACATGGGGTTGTCATACGCATATCTTCGACAATTCGAGGAAGCGATTCAACACATTGATTTTGGAATGAAAGCGTGTGGAAACAACTGCTCAGACGTAAGGCGGATGGAGGCGCTCTTTGCTAAAGGCGTGGTGCATGTGGGTCTTGGGGACCTGCACCGTTCAGAAGATTTTTTTCTTCAGTCCTACGACCTTTCAAGGAAGCTAAAGAATGTGCGCTTTCAACTGGATAACATCGACTATCTCTCTCAGATTTATTTAGAGAGAAAAAGGCCTAATGATGCGGCTCACTACCTGCACATTGGAGAAAAGATTATTATGGATTTTCCAACTTTCAACCTAGAGAATCTCAAGCTATATTCTCGACTCTCCGATCTGTATAGAACGCTTCGAAGTTTCGAAATGGCGTCCGACTATCAATTGAAGTACAAGCAGTTAAGAGATGGTGTTTATTCTGAGG
>CBFGXV010000296.1:0-4664 GCA_965652755.1 uncultured Chryseosolibacter sp.
GCCAACATTAACACATTAACACATTAACACATTAACACATTAACACATCAACACAATTAACCATATTTGCACCGGATATACTGTATGGAGCGACTAAAAATAATATTCATGGGAACGCCGGAGTTCGCCGTGCCAAGCCTGGAAATTCTCATAAACAACAACCTGAATATTGTCGCCGTCATCACGGCGCCGGATAAACCACAGGGCAGAGGCCAAAAGATTGTATACTCACCTGTCAAGGAAAGCGCGGTGCGTTACAATATCCCTGTATTGCAACCTACAAACCTGAAGGCACCGGGGTTTCTGGAACAACTGAAAAGCTTTCAGGCGGATTTGCAGGTCGTTGTCGCCTTCCGGATGTTACCCCAGGTGGTGTGGAGTATGCCGCCCCTTGGAACTTTCAATCTGCATGCTTCTCTCCTGCCGCAGTACCGCGGCGCAGCGCCGATCAACTGGGCGATAATCAATGGCGAGAAGGAAACAGGCGTCACGACTTTTTTTCTGACGCACGACATCGATACGGGTAGTATTATCTTCCAGGAAACTGAACCCATCCATGAAAACGATAATGCCGGAACATTGTATGACCGGCTCATGAACCGCGGGGCACGACTGGTATTAAAGACCGTCACGGCAATTCAGAACGGAGAATACAAAAGCACTCCGCAGGAGGGCCAGCCGACTAAACACGCACCGAAAATTTTTAAGGAAACCTGCGAGATCAATTGGGACCAAGGCAGCGAGAACATCCGGAATTTCATTCGCGGATTAAGTCCATACCCTGCCGCCTGGACGACAATCCAGGGTAAAGTGTTCAAGATCTACGCAGCATCGGTCGTTTCAAACGGCAACGGACATCAAAAGACCAGCGATTGGACTACGGACAACAAGAATTACCTTTATTTCAAAACCAAAGACGGATGGATCTCGGTCGACGAGTTGCAACCGGAAGGAAAAAAACGCATGATGATAAAAGATTTCCTTCGCGGCAACACTTTATGATTGAACCCACGTCCAACCCATATTCCATAATATGATAGTCTCTGCTATTGCTGCGCTCTCAAAGAACCGGGTGATCGGAAAGAACAATGATCTGCCATGGCGGCTTCCTGATGATATGAAATTCTTCATGGAGACCACGAAAGGACACCACGTCATCATGGGGCGCAAGAACTACGATTCACTACATCCGAAGTTCAAACCTCTTCCCAACAGAACCAACATTGTGATCACGCGGCAAAAGGATTTCAAGGCACCCGGATGCATCGTGCTCCACGCGGTAGAGCCGGGACTTGAAATTGCGAAAAAAAATTCAGAGCAGGAATGTTTCATTATCGGCGGTGCGGAGATATACAAGCTGGCCATGCCTCTTACAACGCGGCTGTACATGACGGAAATAGATGCGCATATCGACGGTGACACATACTTTCCGGAGGTTGATGCGAAACGTTGGAAGGAGGTCAGCCGAAAGCACCATGCCGCGGACGAAAAGCACGCCTACGCTTTTGATTTTGTGACCTATGACCGGATCAACTGATATACGCGGAGTAAACGGTAAAGTCATCTGGCTGACGGGCGCGTCGTCCGGCATCGGAGAAGCGCTTGCGTACGAGTTATCCGCAAAGGGAGCGAGGCTGATACTCAGCGCAAGGCGGAAAGACGAACTTGAACGGGTAAAAGGCAACTGCAATGCAAAGACACAACCGGACATACGAGTCCTACCCCTGGACCTGTCGCAGCCAGAGACATTGCAGCTGTCTGCCGAGGCGGCCATCCAGATGTTTGGTCATGTCGACATGCTTATCAACAATGGCGGCATCACGCAGCGCAGCCTCGCCGCCGAGGCATCGCTTGCCGTCGACCGCAGGATCATGGAGGTAAATTATTTCGGCCCGATCGCATTGACGAAATACCTCTTACCTCATTTTATCGGGGGAAAGCAAGGACATTTTGTGAATGTCAGCAGTCTGACGGGAAAGTTTGGAACACCCTATCGCTCGGGCTATGCGGCATCCAAGCACGCCCTGCATGGTTTCTTTGATGCGATACGCGCGGAACATCACCGTGATAACATCCGGGTTACCATGATATGCCCGGGATTCATTCACACCTCTCTGACACTTTCGGCGCTTACCGCGAATGGTTCACCACTGAACAAAATGGACGAAGCACAATACAAAGGCAAAGCGGCGGCGTGGTGTGCGCGCAAAATTGTCAGGGCCATAGAGAAAGGAAAAGAGGAGGTTTACATTGGAGGACGAGAAGTCTTCGCAGTCTACCTCAAAAGATTTTTCCCCACCATATTTTCAAAAGTGATAAGAAGAGTCGCTGTTCGTTAACGACACGAAAGAGTGATCCCATCGCATCGATTATGGTTGGATCGATCAATTACAACTCAGACTACTTTCACCGGTTCCCTGTGCCCTACCCATGTAAATCTTTTTGTAACATACTCGGGGTTAGTGAATGAAGCATTCCCGGCCGGATTACCGCCCGTGACGTGAAAGTCGGAAAACGCTGCGTTCTGATTCATATAAATACCTCCTGTGAGATTAAATGAAACAGGTGTCGCCGAAAGCGCCATCTCGTCGGCGATCATTTCTTTTACACGCGGATCTGTCACGTATGCACCGCAGGAGATCGCGCCGTAAAGTGTAGCCATTTCCGCCGCGATAGCAACTGACTCGTCCGTATCACGCGTTTTGATCAACAGGGCGATCGGTCCGAATAATTCTTTGGAAAAGGTTTCCTTTTTCGATGCGTCCACTTCAACAACGACAGGTGTAAGCGCGCGCGCATTTTTAAACATGGGGTTCTCCAGCTTTCGCGATTTCAACCAAACCTTACCGGGAAAATTTTCAGCTTCTGTGATCCGTTCGCACGTTTTTGGGTTCTGGATTGCGCCGAGCACGAAAGGTCCCGCTTTCGGATTGTCTGCAAGGCTGCTGATGTTATCCGCAATTTTTTTTGCGAAATCATCAAATGACAAGAGACCTCCGCCGCTCCTGACGCCATCGCGCGGGATCAGGATATTCTGCGGCGCCGTGCACATCTGTCCGCTGTAAAGTGAAAGCGAAAAAGCGATGTTCGCCGCAACCTTATCCGGATCTTCGACCGAGTCGACAATAATTGAATTGACACCGGTCTTTTCAGTGAACACGGTCTTGCCTGGCAAGCTTTCAAGGTACGTTCCGAAGGCAGCACTTCCGGTATAGTCAATGAGTTTTACTTGAGGATGTTCCGCGAGTTCCTTTGTAATCATATGATCAAACGTGTCGACCGCGAGCTGGCACGTCTCAGGGTTCATACCGTTTTGCTTTAAGACCTTCTGGATCTCTGCGACGACGATAGCGATAGGAAGGATTGCACCGGGATGGGGTTTGACGATGACGGGATTCCCGGTGATGAGACTCCCATATATTCCCGTCACGGAATTCCAGGTCGGAAATGTTGAGCATCCTATCACAAGAGAAATTCCCTTGGGTACCGCGCGCCATTCCTTGTTCAGCTGAATGTTGAATTTGCCCATCGGCTTGTCCCACAATGCCGTCGAGGGAAATCTTTGAAGCTCCTCATAGCCGGCGGCGATCGCCTCCAGCGCGCGATCCGCAGCGTGAGGGCCGGATGCCTGAAAAGCCATCATGTATCCCTGCCCCGTTGTGTGCATCGTAGCATAAGCGATCTCAAAAAAAACGCGTCCTGATATGGTCAAGGGATTCAAGCAGGATGCCTGCGCGCTCTTCGTAATCAAGCTTGCGCCATGTATGGAAAGAATTCTTCGAGCGGGCGACCAACTCATCCGGGTCGAAGACCGGATAGAGTATATTCAACGGCTCCTGAAGATAAGGTGATTCCTCCTGCCCTTTCCACGCCTTCGGGCTGTCCTGCAGCAACTCCTGGAATCTTGTGCCGATCGTTGCTTTAAATTTCGCCTGACCATCCGCGTCGGCAGTTTCGCCGTACACAGAAGGAGCGGGATGTTCCGGAAACGCAGCGAAGAAAGAACGCGTATGCAACGCGTTGATTGCTTTCTTCAGGAGGCCTTCATGTTTCTTGTAGAGATCCATAATCAGCTAATCTTGGTTGTCGAAAATAAACAATGCATGCTGGCTCTGCCCGCGGAAATCAAAATTATTGCTGGGCGCCAAACACCCTCTTCAGGATTTCCGTCGTCCTCGCAACTGGATTTTCCCGGATATTTTTTTCCTCCCGGGCGATCATGAGGAACAATCCGTCGATCGCTTTGTCCGTGGCGTAATCATCGAGATCCGGATTTACTTTCTGGACCAAGGGAATTTGATTATAGCGCGTGACAATGTCACTATAATATTTTGTCGCACTCACTTTGTTAAGTGAGTTTTGGATGACGGGTTTAAACTTTTCTTTCAGCAGACCCGAAGTGGTTCTTTTCAGATATTGCGTGGCGGCGTCATCTTGTCCGCGCAGAATTGCCCACGCGTCTTCAATCGTCATCGCGCGGATCGCTTCGATGAAGATTGGCTTTGCTTCCTTTGCGGCATCCTCGGCGCCGCGATTCAAAGTCATCACGAACTTGTCAACCTCACCGCCCAGTCCGATCTGGCGCAGCCTGTCTTCGACTTTTTTAACTTCCGGAGGAAAAGGGATTTTGATTTCGGGATTCTTGAAGTAACCATCTGCGCGTG
>CBFGXV010000297.1:0-4650 GCA_965652755.1 uncultured Chryseosolibacter sp.
TTTGTGATCCGATACAAACCTCGAAAGGTGATTGAAAACTTTATTTTCCGCGGGGCTCATTCTGAATTGAAAAACTGTTTGATCTGATCCATTCCTCTATGAGCGCAAGACCTTCTTTGTGAACCTGCTCCCGGCCGATCTCCGGCATAGCAATAGCCGGGTCGTTGGTGCTCATACGATAGACGAGAATGGATTTTCCAGGTTCTCCCGGAACAATATCGAATTGCATATCTCCCGCACCGCGTCCGGCCGCAACAGGACTCTTGTATACGCCGAGATGTGTCAGGTCTTTTTCGTAAACATCAAGGAATAATCCGGAAGTGTTGGCCGATCCCTTTTTCGAATGGCAATGAGCACAATTGGCATCAAGATATGCCCGCGCACGATCATTCAGATTGCCTGTGACCTTGTTATCCCAGACTATCCCCGCAGGCACAGAAGTCAAAGACGGAAGCCCCTCAATTATTCCCATCTGTTGCCATTTCTGTAACAAGTTTGATCCTCCGCTGTCTGCGTTTAATTGTCGCGCCGAGGGCCCAATCGGAACGAGCTTATCACCGCTTAGATGGCACCCCTTGCACTGGTTCTTGTTTGGGATCAGGTATGGTGTATTGATCTTTTTCCCAGACTGGCTGACATAAGTTACCTGTCGGGTCTCGCCAGCCGGATCGTAGAGAGCATCTGTTTGCGCTTCATTCCACACATAGGGATACGCCTGCCAACCTGCATCTTCGTGGACGAGCAATCGCGTCTCTATGATCACTCTTCCTTTCTCGGGCTTGCGGAAATCCCGTGGATAATAGAAATTCTTGATCAGCACCGTGCCTTTCGGAAAATCGAAAACTCCGGAATCGCGATATGACATTTTTTCACCGGGAGGAAGTTTGATGAACCGAAGTTTTTCCGAGTAGTTGCTGAACAGCGGAGTGTTGATCGTGTAAGGATACACTTCCCGCCCAGGTGACAGGTCGGCAAGACGTCCCTGAAAAAAATTGTACTCCGACAGCTTCTCTTTCGGAAAAGGTTCTGCCTCGGCTCCGGGAAGGAGCAACTGAAAAATAAGCCAGAAAATATACGAGTGGATCATTATTGGTTTTCTCCGGAGAAAACGACCGGCGCTATCGGTTGTTGTGTACAATCGTGCGCGGAAAGATCGTTTGAAATATTTTTAAATCCACCTTCGGCATCGATGTTGGCAAATGTTGCGTTGGAATTATTGCGGATGCAGATGTTCCTGACGGACCTCTTCTTATCCGTTATGCCATCGTAGACGATGTGCGGTACATTCTTTCCAAAGCGGAGTTTAAAGCGATACATCTTGCCCATCCGCCCTTTTCCGGTGGCCCTTACGCGCGGGCGTTCATAATAATTGTCGTGTATGTAGATGTCCGAGGGAAACGGGTCGTAGGTCGTATCCTTGATCGGATTCTCCGTCATGTGATAACTGATGATGGCGGTGCCTGCCGTAATGTTATTCGTGATCTTGTTGTCAAAAGCTTCAACATTCCTCGTCGCCAGGATCATCAAGCCAGTCCCGAGCGGTACCTTGCCCACAATGTTCCCTTTGGGCGCAAAATTCGGATGGTTGTTGTCGCGGACAATATTCCGGAAAATACGCACATACCCGCCTTGTTTTTGAATCAGGTCCGGAAGATCAAATACCAGTACCCCACCCGTATTATTATAAACTTCATTGTCATACACATCGGCGTACAGTGAATTTTCGATTTCAATACCCGCGACGTTTTCAAAAGCCTTTGAATTGCGGACGATGATATATTTCGATTGCCCGACATATATACCCGCGTCGCTTGCGCCCCTGGCTGTGCAACCTTCAATAAGAACATCAGTGCACTGGACAGGGTACAGGCCGTATCCGCCATTCGTTTTATCCGGGCCGTTGGTCCATACAACTTTTACATTGCGCATCGTGAGGCCGTCGACAAGCTGTGCCTTGATACCATCACCCTTGGTGTTTTGAACAGTGAGCCCCTCAATGGCGATGTTGGATGAGCCCGTGATCTTCAGACCTTCCGCACCCGAGAACTGATTCCTGAAATCCAATATGGTTTTGTCCTCCCCCGCTCCCCGGATCGTAACATTCTTTTTCCCGTCCAGCCACAGGCTTCCATCGAGCACGAATGTGCCCTGCGGAAGATCCAGCACTGAACCATCGGTAATCTCAATGAACTGCCGTTGAAATTTTTTCTGAAATTCCTGCTGTGCAAGCGCTGCCGGGCCACCCAGCAGAAATATTTGCAAAATGATGGTGAAGGATGTTTTCATAAGCGGATGCGAGATGACTCTAAATTTACAAAAAATCGGGCGTGAAGGGGCGGAATGATTGCGTCTGATTTACTGGCATATCATGCAAGAAGTGCGCCTGCGATCGTTCCCGACATCATTGTGGCGAGCGAGGCCGCAAGGAGGGCTTTGATCCCCAACCGCGACAGATCCGCCTGCCGCTGGGGAGCCATTCCGCCGATCCCGCCGATCTGGATGGCAATGGAGCTGAAATTCGCAAAACCACACAAGGCGTACGTGGATATAATGATTGACTTTTCTGATAGTAAGCCGCTGGTTTTCATGTCAGCCAGACTGCTATAGGCAATAAATTCATTGATAACCATCTTTTGCCCAAGCAGGCTTCCGACCTGAAGGGTGTCAGCCCATTCGACACCCATGGTAAAGGCTAGAATGCGGAAGAGCTGTCCAAAAATATATTCAAGCGAAAATCCGGAAAATGTATTGTTGGTACTGATCCTCACCCATTCGTTCAAGCCAGTCCATGAACCGATTCCCTCCAGGAGGATCCAGTTAAGGGCTGCGATAATTGCGATAAAAGCGAGCAGCATCGCACCGATGTTTAGTGCCAGCTTAAGGCCCTGAGCAGCTCCGGTCGTAAGTGCATCGACGATGTTTACTCCGATGGACTCCTTCGCGATGTTCAGGTTGCGGTCAATCTTCTCGCCATGCAGCTCCGGAAGAAATATTTTTGCCATAACGATCGCCGCCGGAGCATTCATGATCGATGCGCATAGGAGGTAGGTTGCGAACATGACCTGCTGCTCCGGATCCGTTCCTCCGAGGAAACTAATATAGGCGCCCATGACGCTGCCTGCGATGGTTGCCATTCCTCCCGTCATGAGACAATGCAATTCCGATGCAGTCATCCTGGCTATGAATGGTTTCACCAATAGCGGGGCTTCGGTTTGTCCCAGAAAAATATTCCCCGCGGCCGAAAGACTTTCAGCGCCAGAAAGCCGCATTGTTTTTGCCATAACCCAGGCAAACCCATACACTACTTTCTGGAGGACACCAAGGTAATACAGTCCTGAAGTTACCGCGGAGAAAAAAATCACGGTAGGCAGCGCCTGAAACGCAAACAGAAATCCGAGGTTGTGATTCGCCTTGACTGCGTCACTGTTCTTAGCGAGGTCTCCGAACAGAAACTGGGCACCATTCAATGCAAAGCCGAGGAATTTTACAACGCCATGACCCAGGAAATCAAACGCGTTTCTCACCAATGGGATCTTCAGGACGCAGACTGCGATCAGGATCTGAAGTATCAGACCACTTGCTACAAGTTTCCAATCGATATTCCTCTTGTTTCCCGAAAACAGAAATGCGATGCCAACGAGGACACAGATGCCAATCAAGCCGCGGAGATAATCCATAACTGAAACCGGTATACAAGAGGGATTAATGATAGATCCTTTTCAATCTACCAATATAACAAATTCCCTGCGGTGCATAGGCTCTCAGGCTAGGAGATCTCGCAATGAATGACTGCTTGTGAAGCAGACTGCAGATGATGAGAGTCTTGAATAAATGGAAGGTCTAATTCCGTTTGCTCAGTTCGTCGCGGATCTTTGCGGCGCGTTCATAATCTTCTTTATCAATGGCTTCTTTCAGAAGATCATTGAGCTTTTCAACGGAGTAATTTTTGAAATCGTCCTTGCGGACTTCTTTTTTCGTCTTCACCTTCGCCTCGGCTTTCGGTTCAGCCTTTTCTTCCTCGGCCTCATCTGTAAGTACGATTCCCGCTTCAGCAAGAATATTTTCGTACGTAAATATCGGAGAGTCGAAACGCAATCCGATTGCGATAGCGTCGGACGGTCTGGCATCAATTTCGCTCTTCTTCAAACCATCAGAGCAAACGATCTTCGCAAAGAATACGCCTTCCTTGAGATCGGATATGACAATCTCTTCGACGGTAAAATGAAAATTATTGGCGAAGGATTTGAAAAGGTCGTGCGTCATGGGCCGGTTAGGAATGATCTTCTCGATCTCAATTGCGATCGCCTGAGCCTCAAACATCCCTATAATGATTGGTAATCTTCGGTTCCCATCGGTTTCGCCCAGAACGAGCGCGAATGAGCCGGTTTGCGATTGACTGGATGAAAGACCTAATATTTCTAGCTTTATTTTCTTCACTTACTTCGCGGCTTTGATGGCTTCGGTCAATTTAGGAATTATTTCAAATGCATCACCTACAATACCATAGTCGGCTGCCTTAAAAAATGGTGCCTCCGGGTCCTTATTTATGACCACGATACATTTAGACGAGTTCACGCCCGCTAAATGTTGGATTGCACCCGAGATTCCGACAGCGATATACAATTGGGGAGCAACTTTAACGCCCGTCTG
>CBFGXV010000298.1:0-4626 GCA_965652755.1 uncultured Chryseosolibacter sp.
TCTCTTCTTTGTGACAAAGATAGCTACGGGGTTGTCAGCAACCTTTGGCATGTAAACTTTCTTGTATTTTTTTCGACATCCATCGATTGCGTAATTTTTTTTTCGGAAGCAATGCCAGATCAGGATATGATCTACCTGATGACAGACGTGCAGGTCCCAAGCAATGGCAAGATCCCACACATATTATATAAGAGTCAGCGTACCGCGCCGGCACATACCCCGGGCGTTTATTTTCCGGCCTTCAGGCCACCCGGTAGCTGAACAGCATGCGTCTCAAAATGCTATTGGTGAGCACGGATCGTTCACGACTAATAAATACCGGGGTCTAAAATCCCTGAAATCAGTGAGCGAAATCGTTTGTTTTTTCGGAGAATTGATTTACCTTCAATCGTCACCCTTAAACCACTGTCACATATGGGAAAGGTCAGAAATATTATTCAGGCGAAGGGCAACGCAATCTATTCTGTTCCCTCCAGTATTACCGTGTATCAGGCGCTCGAAATCATGTTCGAGAAAAATATCGGAGCTCTTCTCGTCATCGAAGACGACAAATTCCTTGGCATTTTCACAGAACGTCACTATGCCCGCAAGCTGGCTCTCCGCGGCAAGTCGTCCAAGGAAACTACAATAGGAGAGACAATGACAGAGAGGCCCGTTACAGTTTCATGTGACACGAGCATCGAAGACTGCATGCGGATTATGACAAGCAAAAAAATCCGGCACCTGCCTGTGATGGAAAACGACAAAGTTGTCGGGATCGTTTCCATGGGTGACGTTGTAAGGTACATTATCGACGAACAGAAATTTATTATTGAGAACCTGGAACAGTATATCACGCATTGATGATACTGTGATCGCCCATGCTCCGCTAGAGCACGCGCAGACGAAAAAAGTGCAGTAGGTGTTAATTTCTTAGGAACCTAAATAGGTTTGCCGGAGGCAAACAGTTTTGGATAGCTTAGAAAAAACCGAAATGCTTTGGCCCATCCTGGTTTATGGGGCAATCGTTCTAAGCCTGGTGTTTATAATGCTAGGCCTTTCTTTTGTCCTCGGGCAGCAACACAAAGAGCGAGCCACCGGCGAACCCTATGAGGGCGGTATTGTCAGTGCCGGATCGGCCCGCCTGCGTTTCTCTTCACAATTCTATCTGATAGCCATGCTCTTCGTCATTTTTGACGTTGAGACGATATTCATCGTCAGTTGGGCAATCGCCTTCGACGAACTTGGCTGGTATGGATACTTCGGCGTGATGATCTTCGTCATCCTCCTTTTCGTCGTCCTTATCTATGAATGGCGCAACGGAGCGCTCGATTTCGGGCCAGACGGCGGCAAGATCCTTAAAGCATATAAGAAACTCGAAAAAACCAGGGTAGGAAAAATGCCGGCTCCTGAGAAGCTCAGGAATTCGCCAGCCCCGAGCAAGGAAACAATAAAAATCTAAACCTGACCGCATGAACTGGTGGCTAAGTAAACCGAATGAACAAACCGTGAAGGGAACCAGCTCCATGGAGGAGACCATGAAGCAAAATATCATGCTCACCACCGTTCAGGATCTTCTCGCATGGGGACGAAAGAATTCCTTGTGGCCTTTTCACTTCGGGCTTTCCTGTTGTTTTGTAGAGATGGCTACGAGTATGACCCCGAAGTATGATGTGGCTCGTTTTGGTGCGGAGGTAATCCGCGGAACACCACGCGAAGCCGACGTCATGATCATCGCCGGAACTGTCTTTATCAAGATGGCACCCATCATTAAACGACTTCACGAGCAGATGATGGAACCGCGCTGGGTGATATCAATGGGATCGTGTGCTAATTCCGGCGGAATGTACGACATCTACAGCGTGGTGCAGGGAGTAGACAAGTTCCTGCCCGTGGATGTTTATGTCCCAGGCTGTCCCCCGCGCCCCGATGCATTTATAGACGGGCTCGTCTTGTTGACAGAGTCGGTTGGAAAGGAGAAAAGACCGCTCAGCTGGGTCATTGGCGAACAGGGCGTGATTCGTCCGGAGAAACTTTCGGTAAAGGAAAGAAGGTGGGAGAACCGAAAAGAGATGACAACGTTCCGGTCGCCCGATGAGATATGAAAATCAAAAATAAAAGGTCAGGTCAAAGCTAGGCAACGCACGACGACCGCATTAATCACTGAAAGAGAACAGCGGAAATGACGATGAGAAGAGAGTAGGTTTTGGCAAAATAAACTACGGACGCGAAGCGCGTCTGCGTGATATGGAAAAAACAATCAGTCCAACAGAGCAATTAAGGTTAAAGTTTGGCGAAAGCAATTTCACCGAGCAATCAACCAGGGATGAGATTCTCACCCTTTGGCTCCCGTTGGACAAATTGCGGGAGACGCTTACATATCTCAAGAATGAAATTACGCGACCTTATCTCCTGTTATACGATCTCACCGCCATTGACGAGCGGACCCGCAAAATTCACAATGGCTATCCCTCCAAAGATTTTACGCTCGTCTACCACCTTTATTCCTTTGATCGAAACAGTTTTATCCGATTGAAGTGTGCCTTAAAAGGCGATCATCCCACCGCGCCAAGTATCATTAATCTCTGGGCAAACGCAAGCTGGTACGAACGCGAAGTCTTCGACATGTTCGGTATCCGGTTTGACGGCCATCCAAACCTGCGGCGCATCCTGATGCCACTTTCGTGGGAAGGCCATCCGCTTCGCAAGGAACATCCCGCCCGCGCAACAGAGATGGGACCTTTCCGGTTGTACAATGAAAAAATTGACCAGGAGCAATCTGCGCTGCAGTTCAAACCCGAGGAATGGGGTATGGTCAGACACAGCGAGGATTCGGACTTTATGTTCCTTAATATCGGTCCGCAACACCCGGGTACCCATGGTGTTCTCCGACTGATACTGCAACTGGATGGCGAAGACATTGTCGACATTGTACCGGATATCGGATTCCATCATCGGGGAGCCGAAAAAATGGCTGAACGTCAGTCGTGGCATACTTACATTCCCTATACTGATCGCATCGACTATCTCGGTGGCGTAAATAACAACCTTGCATATCTTCTTGCGGTTGAAAAGCTCGCAGGCATTCGGGTGCCTGAGCGCGCCGAGGTTATACGCGTGATGTTGTGTGAATTCTTCCGGATTGCCAGCCACCTGGTATGGTATGGCACATTCGCACAGGATGTTGGTCAGCTGTCTCCCGTGTTCTACATGTTTTCCGATCGGGAGAAAGTATTTGACGTCATCGAAGCTGTTTGCGGCGGTCGCATGCATCCGAACTGGTTCCGGATCGGCGGCGTCGCACAAGACCTGCCCATAGGCTGGGAAACCCTTGTGCAAAAATTCATCGATTACTTTCCGAAGAGATTAAAGGAGTACGACAATCTTGTCATGCGAAATTCCATCTTCAAAGCAAGAACCGTGGGGATCGGGATCTTCACGGCCGATGAAGCCATCGAATGGGGTGTAACGGGTCCCAATCTCCGCGCTTGCGGCCTTGACTGGGACTTCCGGAAAAAACAGCCGCACTCTGGCTATGAAAAATTTGAGTTCGACGTACCCACAGCTGAGAATGGAGATTGCTACGACCGCGCGGTAGTCCGCGTTGCAGAGATGCGCCAAAGCCTTAGGATTATCGAACAATGTCTCAAGTACATGCCTGCGGGACACTACAAAGCAGACCATCCGCTGACGACCCCTCCCATCAAGAAACACACGATGCAGGACATCGAGACGCTGATCACACATTTCCTGAATGTGAGTTGGGGGCCGGTCATCCCACCCGGTGAAGCCATGAGCTGTATTGAAGGAACCAAAGGTGCGTATAGCTATTACGCTATCAGCGACGGAAATACATCGCCGTACCGGGTAAGAGTGAGAACACCATCTTTCCCACATATGCAGATGATGCCTTATATCAGCCGCGGATATTCTGTAGCTGATATGCTGAGCATTCTTGGCGCCATGGATTACGTGCTCGCCGATATTGACAGATAAAACCGTAAGATCCATTTTATGTTGACAGCGGAAGAAAAAATTGAAATTGAAAAAGCAATCAGCGTCGTGCCCGTACGAAAGTCCGCATGTATCGAGGCATTAAAAGTTGTACAACACCACAGGCGCTGGATCTCTGATGAAAGCCTGAAAGACGTTGCGGCATACATGCAGATGTCGCCAGAGGAGCTCGATTCGGTAGCCACGTTTTATAATCTTTTATTCAGGAGGCCCGTGGGCCGGCACATCATTCTCATCTGCGACAGCATCAGTTGTTGGGTGATGGGATATGATCAAATAAAAGATCATCTCATAAAAAAACTGGCAATCAAGTACGGCGAAACGACGGCGGATGATCGATTTACACTTCTTCCCAATTGTTGTCTGGGAACGTGTGATAAGGCTCCGGCCCTCATGATCGATAAAGACCTTTATAGAAATGTGACCATCGCACAGCTCGACGAAATACTCGAAAAATATACCTGATCAACAACCGGAAATGCAGCGTCTTATGGAGAAACCGCTCACAGAACATATTCGCGAAGACGGACGTCCCCTTTCATTAAAAGAATACGAAAAAACAGGGGGGTATGCGGCGCTGCGCAAGGTCATGAAAGGTGTGTCTCCCCAATCGATCATCGATCTGGTTAAAGA
>CBFGXV010000299.1:0-4626 GCA_965652755.1 uncultured Chryseosolibacter sp.
TAAAGTCAGTATCGAATAACTCGGCACGACATACAAGAATCACATGAACAAAAAACTGTTTCAATACATCTGGACTAAAGCATACATACTACTGGCATTCGTGTCAGTGTGTGCGCTTCCGGGTTGCGGCGGTGACTCAGATCCCGCCCCAACTGAAAATGAAAAGGTTACCAAGCTGCTTATCGCCGGCGGAAGTACCTGGACGCCTTCATCAACCGGAGGTATCACCGTGGATGGCGTAGACGTAACCGACGACCTGTTTGCCGGATTCACAATTACCTTTTACGATGGAACCTTCGTCACGACCGGGACAAGCCCGGTGTGGCTGCGCGAGGACACATGGACATTCAAGGATGAGAGCGGTAAGGTGGTCATACGCGGACAGGATCAGCGCGAGGTAACAATCTCCGAGATCTCCGAAACCCAGCTCAAACTTACACTTGACTGGCCCGAGTCTACTACGGAGTCCGGGCGATCAGGCTCATTAAAAGGAAAGCACGAATTTTTGTTGAACAAGTAACCAAACTGAATGGTGCATCCAACGATGCACCATTCGTTTTTAATATCCCATGAAACTTACCGGCATTGTCATCCTTGTTCTATTAACCTTCCGGCTACACGCTCAGGACCTTCCCCCGCTCTATGTCGAGCTGGAAACAAATTACAACCGGAATGCATTCGAAGCGTGTGTCCGACTGGAAAAACAGGTTGAGTCATTTACGGCGCACAGAAAAGATTCGCTCGCAGCAAACAGCTCGTTTTATATGGGCGACGCCTACAACCAGCTCGGCAGGACCGACAAGGCATTATCATGGTTCGAGAAAGAAAAGAAGATCCTGACCGGGCTCGGCCATCCACACACCAGGGATCTAAGCAACTCCCTCAACAACCTCGCCTATCTCTACCTTCAGCAGGGATCCTACGCCATGGCAGGCCTAACTGCAGGGGAATTACTTTCGATTGACCGCAGGCTTTTTGCTCCCACTGCCGCCGAATACATCGAGTCAGTATTGTATATCAGCGACATCTATATTCAACTGGACCGTTTCAAACACGCGGAACAACTACTCGTCACCACCCTTAAGGCGCAGAACAAAAATTCAGCAAATCGCGGAACACTTCTCAACAAATTGGGTGAACTATACACCTACGTCGGTCAATACAGCCGCGCATCGCAGTCATTGCTCGAGGCAATAGATATTCACGCCGCGCTCGGCGGCGAAGAATCTGCAGATTACATCAACGCAGCCATCAATCTCGGGATCCTCTACATGAATCAGGGCAAGTATCCGGAAGCGCAGGAAATATTTGAAGTTGCGCTGAGCAACGTTGAGCCAGCAGAACCTGCGTATGCTTCGCTTCTTAACAACCAGGCCCTTGTTCTTCAGAGCCTCGGACAATTGAATCTCGCGGAACAAACATTCAACAAAATAAAGCAGATCGATAGCCTCAGTGTGGGCACAAGTCATCCGGATTATGCTATCACTCTTTCCAACCTTGGATTGGTTTACACAGACCTTGAGAAATTTAGAGAAGCTGAAAAAGTTCTTTCGAAAGCACTTGAGATCCAAAGATCGAACGGAGAAACAAATACGCTCTCTTATGCGCGCAAGCTTAACAATCTTGCGAAAGTCTATCAGCGTGCAGGGTCGCCGGACAAAGCCGTAGCCCTTCTTGAACAATCGCTGGCAATCTTCAGAAAAAATATGGGCAAAGAAAGCCCGGAGTATGCCACCTCGGCCTACAATCTCGGCCTTGCCCTGTGGCGGTCGGGCAAAGCTCCCGCGGGATTCAAATATCTGAAGCTGTCGGCGGAGATCAGGGCAAAGACCCTTGGAAAGAATCATCCGCAATACGCTGAAAGTATGCTCAAGATCGCGGAATATCAATGGCAGGAAAAAGCCATCCAGGAATCGCGCAAATCTTTCGGAGAAGTGTTTCACAACTATTACTTCCAGATCGATCAGACATTCCCAGTGCTAACCGAAGAGGAAAAATCGAAATTCTATTACACAAACATTCGCGCAGCATTTGATAAATTCAATTCGCTCGCCGTCAGCCAGGCTGCGAAAGACCCGGAGTTGGTAAACGACATGTACAATTACCTGGTCAACACCAAGGCGGCGATCATGTTCGCTACGGAAAAGGTAAAGACATCGATCTTCGCAAGTGGCGACAGTTCCCTGATCCGCGAGTTCGGATTGTGGCAGGCTAGCAAGGAACAAATTGCAAAACTATACAGCCTCAATCAGGAGCATCCGCAACTCGATTCATTACTTGCCGCATCTGATCGTCTTGAAAAAGAACTTGCGCGTCGGTCATCAACGTTTGAGGGCCAGTTTGTCCGACGGAAATTTAATGTCGCGGAAATAAAATCGAAGTTAAAAGCAGGCGAAGCGGCGGTAGAGGTAGTGCGTTACAAGAAATACGATCCCTCGGGTGGGGGCTCTTTTGCCGATGATATTGGTTACGCATTTCTGGTGCTTACTCCTGAGACCGGCCACCAGCCCCTTCTTGTACTCATTCCCGGAGGCAAAGACCTGGAGACGAAATTCCTGAAGTACTATCGCAACAATATAAAGTATGATTTACAGGACGCCGCGTCATACAAGAATTACTTCGAACCGCTTGCCAATATTCTCAGGTCACAAGGGATATCCCGGATATTCTTCTCGCCCGACGGGGTCTATAACCAGATAAACCTGAACAGCCTGGAGAATCCCTCAACAGGAAAATATGTGATAGAGGAATTTGATGTCCGGCTGGTTACGAATACCCGCGAGCTGGCGGAGGATAAGATTATCGACGAACAGGATCAGCCGTCAACCCTGATCGGTTTTCCGAAGTTTAACCTCGACGAGCAAGAAGTCCGGAGCAAGCCGGCGGAAAGGTCAAAGCGCGGCGGCATCAACCGGACATGGCGCGGAGGTTTGCTGCGTTACATGCGGGGAGAAGAAGGGATCTCTGTCTTGCCGGGCACACAAGTGGAAATCGAAAAGATCGCAGCCCTCTTTGGGGAAGGCGTTTCAGTTTTTACGGCGCAACAGGCATCCGAGCACGTGGCAAAAAGTGTAAGCAATCCAAAAGTATTGCACATCGCTACCCACGGATACTTTCTCGAGGATGAAAGCCGTGACGAAACAAAGGCGAAGGCATATTTTTCAAATCCGCTGTTGAACGCGGGGCTCATCCTCGCAGGCGCTGAAAATTTTCTCAAGACCGGAGAACCCGTGAATGAAGAAGGGGACGATGGAATACTCACAGCATTCGAAGCGATGAATCTCCAGCTTGACGGCACGAAACTGGTTGTTCTGTCCGCATGCGAAACCGCATTGGGTGATGTGCAGAACGGCGAAGGAGTATATGGCCTGCAACGCGCCTTTAAACTTGCAGGATCGCAAAGCATCGTGATGAGTTTGTGGAATGTTGACGATGAAGCGACACAACAGCTCATGACGACCTTTTACGAGGAGATGCTCACAACGGGCGACCAACACGCAGCTTTCAGATACGCCCAGCGCAAGGTCAAGGAGAAATACCCGTCGCCGTTTTACTGGGGAGCCTTCATCATGGTAGGCATTTAACCGCCCCCGGGGATCCAGCTCCTAGCTTTTTTTTCCGAGGACGTACCAAAGCAATGGCCCGAGGATGGGTAGAAAGACCACGGCAATGGTCCATAAGACTTTTTTCTGCGTGCTCTTGCTGCTGTTGACGATATCAAATATAGCAATGACATCGATTACGAGTATGACAAGTGAAATGAATCTTCCCATATGTCTAAAGTAGCAGACAAATATCGTATTTCACAACGCCTTATTATCCTTCCCAACCACCCCGCGACAGCGACCAAACCTTCAAAGCGATTGTCAGTTGCTCTCCAGCACTCTGAACAGCTCATCAAGGTTCGGCGTAATAATGATCTCCGTACGGCGATTTTTCTGTTTGTTCCCGGGCGTGCTGTTCGCCGCCAGCGGTGAGAACTCGCCTCGTCCGGACGCTGTTATCTGCTCGGGGGATACTCCGGCCTTTGTCAGTATCCTGGTTATTGATGTCGCCCGCATCACACTGAGATCCCAGTTGTCATTCATGTACGCCGACTTCTTTGAGATGGGAACGTTATCTGTATGTCCCTCGACCATAATGTTGATATCCTTCTCATCCTTGATCGCTTTCGCGAGCTGCTGAAGCGCGGTGATGCCTTTCTGATCTATCTGAATGGAACCGCTCCCGAATAACAACTGCTCGGCGAGTGAAACGTAAACCTTTCCGTTCTTGACGGTTACGGATATATCGTTCTCCTTAAAATTCAGAAGCGCATTGCTGATCATGCTCCTGAGATCCTGAACAGCCCTGTCTTTGTTGGCCAGCACCAGTTCCAGCTCCTTCACTTTCTTCTCGCGCTCAGCCAGGCTGTAGCTGAGACTGTCGTTCAGGTTTCGCGTCCGCTCCAGATTTTCCTGAATGGCGAGCAATTGTTGTTGTTGTTGAGCCATGTCGCGATTAAGCCGCCCACTGCTGCCCAGCAGATTCTTGTAGTTCGCGCCAAGCTGTTCGTGTTCCCGTCCAAGGCTCGCGAGCTGTTCAGATGTTCGGCGAATATCAATTCCCAGATTGGTTGTGTCTTCC
>CBFGXV010000300.1:0-4625 GCA_965652755.1 uncultured Chryseosolibacter sp.
CATACGGACCTTTTGAATGGTGTGAGCGCATCGGCCTCAGGAACGTCTATACATTGGAGGGTCCCGCTGGCCGTATTATGCCGTGGAAGTCGTGATACAATGAAGTGCTCGGCTTTCGGATTCAATGGATTTCCGACAATGTTTAACCGTGAATACCTGGAAGTGTCATTGCTAAAGCCGGAAGAAGCGCACGCATTGAAAAGGATCTGTGCGGAATTAAAGACAGAATATCTGGTCGTTGAAGATCGCGTGGGATTCGTGACGCCGCGCGTCATCGCGATGATCATCAATGAAGCCTACTACACCGTACAGGAAGGAACCGCCAGCCGCGGGGACATTGATCTTGCAATGAAACTCGGCACCAATTATCCATACGGACCTTTTGAATGGTGTGAGCGCATCGGCCTCAGGAACGTCTATACATTACTTGAGGCGCTCCACGATGATACGAAGGACGAACGATATAAGATCAGCGCGCTTATGAAAACAGAATACGTGCGTCTTAGAGGCTAGCCTTTGCGTTGCACAAAAGCCGGGCGAGGTTCTACTCCACTGTAACTGATTTCGCCAGATTTCTCGGCTGATCTACATTACAACCGCGCATTACAGCGATGTGATATGAGAGAAGTTGCAGCGGAATAACCGACACCATGGGCATCAGCGCTTCGTGAACGGCGGGTACCTCGATCACAAACTCGGACATCTTCGGAATAAGTTTATCCCCCGCAGTAACAACAGAGATCACGCGCCCCTTGCGCGCTTTAACTTCCTGTATGTTCGAAACGATCTTTTCGTACGAACTGTCGTGCGTGGCAATGAATACCACGGGCATTTCTTTATCGATGAGCGCGATAGGCCCGTGCTTCATTTCGGCTGCGGGGTAACCTTCGGCATGGATATAAGAGATCTCCTTTAGCTTAAGAGCACCTTCGAGCGCGACGGGAAAATTATATCCACGTCCAAGATAAAGGAAGTTTCTTGCGTCTTTGAAGGTGGCCGCGATCTCTTCGATTTGTGCGTTGAGCTTTAACGCCTCTTCGACCTTTGCTGGGAGGTTTTCCATCTCGACCAGGAGCTCGTGCAGTTTACCCTCAGTGATAGATCCCTTCTTTTGCGCTACGATAAGCGCAATCATGTTCAGGACAGTAAGCTGGGCAGTGAAGGCCTTCGTGCTTGCAACGCCGATCTCCGGCCCCGCGTGCGTATAGGCACCAGCGTGCGTCGCCCGCGGAATGGAAGAGCCAACGACGTTACACACTCCAAAGATGACTGCACCCTTCGACTTTGCAAGCTCGATCGCCGCCAGTGTATCGGCGGTCTCTCCGGACTGTGAAATGGCAATAACAACATCTCCCTCGCGGATTACCGGATTCCGGTATCGGAACTCCGATGCATATTCCACCTCCACCGGGATACGGCAGAACTCCTCAAAGAAATATTCGGCGACCAGCCCCGCATGCCAGGATGTACCGCAGGCAATGATGAGGATCCGGTCAGCATTCACAAGTTTGTTCAGGTACTCGCGCAGCCCGCCGAGAACCAGTCGGCCCGACCGCGAATCAAGGCGCCCGCGCATGCAATCGCTGATGGACTTCGGTTGTTCGAAGATCTCCTTCAGCATAAAATGTTCGAAGCCACCTTTTTCGATCGCTTCCAGCTCCATGTCCACCTTTTGTATGTAAGGCGTGAGCGGAAGGTTCGAAGTATTCTTTACAGTAAGCTTGTTGTCGTTGATGACGGCAACTTCCTGGTCATTCAGATACACTACCTCATTTGTGTATTCGACGATGGGTGTGGCATCAGATGCGAGAAAAAACTCATCCTTACCGACGCCAATAACAAGGGGACTACCCTTTCTGGCTGCGACCAGCATATCGTTATCCTCCGAAGACATGATGACGATGGCATAGGCTCCGACAACTTTTGTCAGCGCGAGCCGCACCGCTTCCTCCAGGGAACAGTTCTCCTGTTCTTTGATATCTTCGATGAAGTGGATGAACACTTCAGTGTCTGTTTCACTCTTGAACGTATGTCCTTTGTTGATGAGTTCCTTCTTCAGCGAGCTGTAGTTCTCAATGATCCCGTTGTGGATCATCGCGAGTTTTCCGGTAGCGGAATAGTGCGGGTGAGCATTAACATCATTGGGCTCGCCGTGTGTGGCCCATCGTGTATGCCCGATGCCTATGTGGCTGTCGAGCTCGCGGCCGGTCAGATGGCTCTCCAGCTCGGAGACTTTGCCTTTCTTCTTGTAAACATTCAGACCGCCATTGAGCAGTGCGATGCCGGCGCTGTCATAGCCGCGGTACTCCAGTCTTTTCAGGCCCTTGATGATGACATCACATGCCTGGCGTTTTCCGACATACGCTACGATTCCGCACATGAGAAGGTTACGGGGTTACTGTGTTCGCTCGTGTATAAAAGATCCGCAGCTTTACATTGTCTTTGTGAAACACTGTGCGCGTAACACTGCGTGCTGCGGGAGGTGTTGAAGGATACAATGCAAGATACTGCAACCGGTTATCGTTGATTCCGTCTTCGTCGTTCTTGTTGACGAAGAGGCTTTGCGCAAACAGCGTCATGAATCCGGAATAGCCATTACTCTCATCGTTGTAAGAAAGAGATACGGGGGCTGACCCATCCGTCGAAGGGAAATAATAATATTCACTCTGGCTGGTGAGCACATAATAACCGGACGCAAAATCGCGGTCTGCTGAGACCCTGTTATTGAGGAACAGATTCGCGCTGTTGTTCATCAGGCGCAGCAACAATGAGCCGTGAGGATCAGCGCCTTCCGGAGCTGAAACATTTTCGACAACCAGTTCCGCAGAGTTGATAACGATGTTGTCGACAGTGTCAGCAAAGGCGTAGAATGGCGCCAGGTCAAGCCTGGTGATAACGGGGGCGCCGCTTTGCACATATCTGAGACCATTCGCGGGTTCGAAGGGCTGATAAGATTGCATCGAAGACAACTCGGTGTTCGTGCGATCAGCGTCAATTTTTGTAAAGCTTGCGTATTCCGTTGCCAACGTGCGCACGAGTGTATCCGCTACCGCTCCCTCATCGGTGAGCGTGTGATAGTGGATCGTAACACGACTTAGCTGGCCGAAACTGTTTACTACATTTATCCCCAGGATGCCGGGCTCGGTGCCAGGAACAAGCGCGAGTCCTCTAATCTGCGATTTAAAGATCCGGTGTTGAGAGGGGGTTGTGAATCCCGCGCGGATCGATTCAAAGACCCGGGAGCCGAAGTCGTCGCTCAGCCGGCCCGTTGCAAGTAAGGTGTCCTGCTGATTGGTCTGGGAAGCAGCTTCTTTTCTGAGGGAATCATAGTTCACTTCGATCGTTGCGTGGCCGAGGGGCTCCGTACTGTACACGGGGGCCGGTGAATTCGCGAAATACCGCTTTCCGCCGAATAGAGAAAGTGTATCGCCGGTGATCTCATGGACAGCGAAGCTTAGTTCTTTAGTGCCCGAGAATCCATACCCATAAAAGTTCAGCCGGAATTCTACGGTAACCGAATCATAGACTGCCGTGTTATCGAGTACAGTGTTGGCGGTCGGGTAAAGCGTGAGGAAGGATTGGGCGTTTACTTTTCCAAGTTCTGTATCCGTATACTGGCCTATAAGCAGTCCATCAACGATCCTGGTCTGACCAGCTTCTAACTGGGGCCGCAGATCCGTTTGAAGGGAGTCAATGCCAAAGACACTGCTGACATTCAGTGGAATGTCAACGTAGCCAACGTGAAATTTTTTGTTTGGATTTTTGAAACCGAGCAGGCCGCTTTCATCTTCACACGAAAAAAAAAATAAGGCAACTGACACTATGGTCAGCTGCCTTAAGGTCTTAACCCACAAGTTCATTATACAGGTTGTAGTATGATTCCGTGTAATTTTCGGTTTCGATGGTTTCAATTTTCTTTTCTTTGATCTTCTTAAACAGACCTTCGAGTTTTTTATTGTCTCCCGCCACGATTACCGCGTCGGAAAACTCAACGCCAAGCTTGATGAAGCCTTCGAAATCGGCTGTCTTCAGGTTGCCAAGCATGTTGTCTTCGATGTCCATCATTTTCACCTTGTCGAGCAACGTAGCCTTGAATTTATGGCTGAAGACGTTGTTGTAAATGGTGAAGACCGTCTTCGTGTTCTTGAACAGCGGATCGTTCTTGTAAGTTGTCTTCAGATACAACGGTATAAAACTCGTGATCCAGTCATTGCAATGAACGATATCGGGAGCCCATCCCAGTTTCCTTACGGTTTCGATTACACCCTTGCAGAAAAAGATTGCGCGCTCGTCGTTGTCTTCGTAAAAGTTGTTTTCCTTATCGTGGAATACAGATTTGCGATGAAAATAATCTTCATTATCGATGAAGTAAACCTGAAGCTTGGCATTCGGAATAGAGGCAACCTTGATGATCAATGGTTTTTCCTCATCACCCACTGCGATGTTGATTCCCGAAAGCCTGACAACTTCATGTAACCGGTTTTTTCTTTCATTAATTATCCCAAACCGCGGCACCAGTATTCTGATCTCCATTCCTCTCTCCTGCATTGCTTGCGGAAGCTTCCTCACAAAATCTGCTACCTCTGAGGTTTGAAGAAAGGGGTTGATTTCACTGGCCACATAAA
>CBFGXV010000301.1:0-4621 GCA_965652755.1 uncultured Chryseosolibacter sp.
GAAAGTCTCAAAATTAATCTCGCCGTCATACATGTAATCGACGCCGTGCCAGCTGTGGCGTTGTTGCTTTACCCATTCGGGAATGCCATGTTTTTTATATTCATCCGTTGCCGTCAGGTGATAGGAAGGCGGAAGCGGTACCGGTTTATCGCTGAACTTGCCCTTGTGTCTTTTCGCCGGCTGAAACATTGCATGCACGCCTTTGTGAGACAGGTAGACAAAGAATGGCTGTTCTTTTTTCTGTTTCTTCATCCAGTCAAGCGCATGGTCGGTAATCAGGTCGGCGATGTAAGTGGAGTCCGTAAACTTTTTCCGCACGCCGTTGATGTTGAGGCTTGGATTGTAGTATTCGCCCTGGCCTCTGAGGCCTTCCCAGTGGTGAAAACCCTTGCGGGGATGATCGCCTTCGTTGCCCATATGCCATTTGCCGAAAAAGGCAGTCTGATATCCCGCTTTCTGCAATAGCTGCGGAAAATAAACTATGTCTTCAGGCTCCGGAGCGGTGTTGTCCACAACGGTGTGACTGTGCGCATACATGCCCGTCAGGACCGAAGCGCGGCTGGGGGAACACAATGCCGTCGAGACATATGCGTTCCTGATATGCATGCCTTCCGCCGCAAGCCGGTCCAGTCCGGGCGTCTCAAGCCATGGTATCTTCTTCATGAAGCCCATGGCATCGTAGCGGTGGTCGTCTGCGATGATAAAGATGATGTTCTTCTGCTGGCTGAAGCCGGACACGGCGGCGGCGAACAGGATCGAGAGAACTAACAAAAGGCGCAGCATGCTCATGTTGTTTTTGTATCGAAAATCTTTTTCATCAACACCCACTTTTCTCCGGGTTTGCCAAAAGGCAATGCCTGTTGATATTTCCACATCAGCGCCTCCCACTTTTGTACCGCGGGATTGGCTTTGTCCATGGCATCCTTCTCTTCGAATGAAAACCCATCGCGCACCTCCATGATCATAAACATGCGATTCCCGGCGCGGAATAACTCCATCCGTTCAACCCCTGAATCCCGTATCGTCGCGAGGATTTCCGGAGAGATGTTTCGATGATGCTCTTCGTACTCGGCAATCATTTTCGGATCATCTTTCAGATCGAGCGCGAGGTAATATTTTCTCATGTTATCGCGGGTTTGATCTTATATCCCTTCCATCCGTAATGAATTACAGCGAGGAAACAAGCCGCGGGAAGGAGGAATGATAACTGAATATCATCGAACATTCCCATAAAGGGTGGGATGATGGCGCCGCCGACAATTGCCATAATGATAAATGACGATCCAAGCTTTGTGTCAGGGCCCAGACCTTTTACGCCAAGCGCGAATATCGTTGGAAACATTATTGACATAAAAAAGTTTATGCCCAGCACGGCATATACTGCAATGCGCCCATCGGCGAAAACACCAACCAAACAAAGTAAAGTGGCGGCGATCCCGTAAAACGTCAGGAGCTTGTGATCCCTGATAAACGTCATCAGCCATGTTCCCAGGAACCTGCCTACGACAAAAAGGAAAGTTCCCACTGCAAAAAAGTTCTTCGATGCTATTTCTTTGCTCGTATCAGGTATCAGGGTCACAATGTAGTCAATGGATATCCCCCATATTCCAGCCTGGGCGCCGACATACAATAACTGCGCGATTACCGCTAACCTGAGATGCCTGTTTCTGAAGATCGCCTTATTGAACTTAAGTTTCTCGGTCTTTGCAGGCTCAGGCATTTTCGTGAGGCCGAAAAGAATCGCGACGACCAACACCGTTCCGGCGATGAGACTGTAGGGAAATATCACTGCCTGCGCTGCCTGCTCTTTTTCGGCGAGCGTCGCCATCGCGCCCTCATTGCCTGCAAAAATAAACTGACCGGCTATCCACGGGCCAACCACCAGTGCGACCCCGTTAAACGATTGGGAGAAATTCAATCTCTGGACCGAGCTCTCAGGAGGACCAAGGATCGTGACGTAGGGATTCGCCGCTGTTTCCAGAAAAGCAAGACCGCTTGCTATAATATACAGCGCCACAAGAAAGTATCCAAAGGTGAGCATGTGCGCCGCGGGTATAAACAATAATGCGCCGAAGGCATAGAGGAGAAGTCCAAAAACAATTCCCTTCTTATAGGAATATTTCTCCATGAATAATCCGGCGGGTATGGCAATGGTAAAGTACCCGAAATAAAACGCCGTCTCCACCAGGAGTGCCTCGGCTCTACCGATGGAAAATACTGGCTGAAAGTGAGAGATCAGTGCGGAGTTGAGGATGTTGGCCATGCCCCAGAGAAAGAAGAGGCTCGTGACAAGAATGAACGGGATCAGATATTTTTTCCCTGTACTCGATGGTGCGGAAACAGTTGTGTCGGTGTGTAGCATAGTCTATGATGTACTTGTGCCCTGTACTATAGCACAGTTAATTCAATGCGTTGATCGATCGGTCGAGATGAACGTATCCTCCATCGACGTGAATAAGCTGGCCTGTCGTATGACTGGACCTCTCCGATAACAGGAATGCTACCATATTGGCAATCTCCTCGGTGGTGGTCATGCGGTTGCCCAGCGGTATCTTCTCGTTTATCTCCTTCAGTTTCTTTTCGGGATCGGGCAAAGTCCTGATCCATTTCTCATACAACGGCGTATAGGATTCGGCAACGATGACAGCATTCACCCTGATCCCGTATTTCAACAATTCAACTGCCCACTCGCGCGTGAGCCCGTTGCGTCCGCCGTTCGCCGCCGCATAAGCCGACGTACCTCCCTGTCCTGTCTCGGCAACCTTCGACCCGATATTTACGATGGAACCCCGCGTCTTCTTCAACTCAGGCAGGGCGTGATGGGCCATCAGGTAATAGTGCACAAGGTTTTTGTGGAGCGATGCCATAAAGCTTTCGTACGAACCATTCTCAAGGTTGATCCCATCGTTCACTCCCGCATTGTTGACGAGGCCTTCTATCCGTCCGAAATGGCGGATAACCTGGGCGACTGCATTTTTGCATTCGTCGGGCCGTGTCAACTCAGCCACTACCTGAAAGCCTTTCCCATTTATTTTTTTTAATGCTTCGTTGTTGTCCCGCTCGTCTCTTCCGACAATTGCAGGGAGTGCGCCTTCGCGGGCAAGCACTTCCACGATCCCCTCGCCGATACCTTTCGCGCCTCCGGTAACAATGATTACTTTGTCTTTTAGTTGCAGGTCCATAACATTAAAGATTATAAAATCTTTTTGCATTCTCACCAAGAATCTGTTTCTTTTCTGAAGGTGAAAATGACTCCATGTACCTGCGCAGGACCGAGAATTGTTCTTCGTAGGAAGCGGCCACGAGGCAAACGGGCCAGTCGGAACCGTACATCAGCCTGTCAGTTCCGAATGTATTGAAGACAACATCGAGATATGGAACAAGATCTTCGTACTTCCAGCCCGGCCATTTCGCTTCCGTCACCATTCCGGAGACTTTACAATATACATTCGGAAAGCCCGCGAGCTCGGCGATCCATTTCTTCCATTTATTGATCTCGCCCGTTCTGATCGCAGGCTTTGCAATATGATCGATGACGATCTTTACATCCGGAACCTGTCTTAGAAAATCTGCGGACTCCGCCAGCTGATGATGATAGATCAAAAGATCGTACGTAAGATCAGAATGCTTCAGCTGCTGCACGCCGCGGACGAAATCGGGTTGCAGAAGAAATCCGGGTTTCTCGCCTTGCGCGATGTGGCGGAAGCCTTTCAGTTTTTTCAGACTTGAAAAATATTCGAGTCGCGAGCCGAGGTTTTCATTCCTGAGGTCGATCCAGCCGACTACCCCTTTGATAAAAGCGTACTGGTTTGCGAGTGCAAGAAGCTGGAGAGTTTCGTCTTCCGTCTGGTCGACCTGGACAACCACGCAACCCTCGAATCCGTGCCGATCAAGCAATGGCTTGAGATCGGCCGGTTGAAAATCCCTGCGGATCGATTTCATTTCATCGGATATCCATGCGTGCCGCGCCGGATCGTATTTCCAGAAATGCTGATGTGAATCGATCATCACAAGAAAGGATTATTTCTTTTCGCAAGGCGAGTAAATCCCGCGCACGTTGCACCGGCTACTTCCACGCCCGGGCTATCTGCTTTTGTGTTCCCAGTCCATCAATCCCAAGCTCAACCACATCGCCGGGCTTCAGGTAGGTGGGCGGATTCAATCCCATTCCGACGCCGGCCGGGGTTCCTGTAGAGATCACATCTCCGGGCAGCAAGGTCATGAACTGACTGATATAGCTTACAAGGTGAGGCACGCCAAAGATGAGGTCATTGGTATTGCTGTCCTGTAACATCTTTCCATTCACCTTCAGCCACAGACGCAGGTTGTTATAATTGGGAAGCTCATCCTTCGTGACCAGGTACGGGCCAAGCGGTGCGAATGTGTCGGCGCTTTTCCCTTTTACCCACTGTCCGTTGCGTTCGAGCTGGAATGCGCGTTCGCTGTAGTCATTGTGCAGGCAAAATCCGGCGACGTAATCCATCGCCTTGCTTTCGTCAACATACGATGCTTTTTTTCCGATCACTACGGCAAGTTCAACTTCCCAGTCAGTTTTCTGGCTGTTCCTCGGAATGATGACATCTTCATTGGGTCCCGTAAAGGACGTCGTGGATTTGAAGAA
>CBFGXV010000302.1:0-4615 GCA_965652755.1 uncultured Chryseosolibacter sp.
TTTAATGCAGTCTCGCGAGGCGCAAAGTTTTTTGAATGACTCCAGATCGTATTTTGTGAATTTAATTAGGCGCAAGGTTTCTCTGCTAAGCTTTCGCGTGGCGGGCAGGCTCGCAAGGGAAGTTTACCATCTGTGATTTGCCGGGAAAACTTTCTGTGGTATACGATGTCACCGCTTTAACCCAGGCCTGAAGGGCCGAAATATATCAGCGCAGGGTGTAGCGAACGCGCTTCGCCCGCCGGAGTCAGGCTCAGCTCGTGCGTGGGGACGAAGGTGGGGAGCCCCGCGTTAAGATGCCCATCCGCCCGTTAGCCCTGTAAGGGCGAAAGACGATACAGCACACGCATGTGTTCTCGCGCGAATTTTTGAATTGCATCCAGATCGTATGTTGTGAATTCAAGCTAGAGGCTAAATTTAGTATCCTTTCTTGCGCCTTCGCCTGATGCAAAATTTCATATTGAACCTGAGCTCCTATGTTCCAAAGAAAAATATTGTACATTTCTGTCTATGAAATCCATCGCAGCATTACTGATATTTCTTTTAGCTGGCTTTCTCACCCGGGCGCAGGAGCGCCCGAATATTATCGTGTTCCTTGTCGATGATATGGGGTGGCAGGATACTTCTCTTCCATTTGGTCCTGAAAAAAGCGAACTCAACAGGCGTTATCAAACTCCAAACATGGAGCGACTTGCAAAGGAAGGAATGAAGTTCACCAACGCTTACGCGACACCTGTTTGTACGCCTACAAGGGTGAGCCTCATGACTGGCATGAACGCCGCCCACCATCGCATCACTAACTGGACACATATCCAAAAGAATACACCGACAGATATGGAGGATGAGTTCTTCGGACAAGCAGCGTGGAACTACAATGGCTTTAGTCCTCAGAAAGCAATCCCCAATACCATCCACGCTACAGCATTGCCGCAGATCCTGAAAGACAACGGGTACTTCACCATTCACGTGGGCAAAGCCCACTGGGCGCCTATGGGCACGCCGGGATCAAATCCACACAACCTGGGATTTATGGTGAATGTTGCAGGCAATGCCATCGGACATCCGCAGTCGTTCAAGGGTGAAGAGAACTACGGCAACATGCCCGGTAAAAGTACATTCCACGCCGTGCAGGATCTCAGTGAGTATTACGGAACTGAAACGTATCTGACGGAAGCCCTCACCCTGGAAGCGCTCAAAGCCATCGAGGCGCCTATCAGGAATAATCAACCTTTCTTTCTCAACCTCGCCCATTATGCTGTGCACATTCCGTTACAGGAAGATGCCAGGTTCTATAAAAAATATCTCGACGCCGGCCTCAGCGAGGAGGAAGCAAAATACGCGAGCATGATCGAGGGAATGGATAAGAGCCTTGGCGACGTCATGGATTACTTAACCCGCCAGAAGGTGGATCAGAATACGGTTGTCATCTTCATTACAGACAATGGAGGTTTAAGTCTTGTTCCACCGCGCGGAGGTGAACCGCACACACATAATCTTCCGCTTCGGGCGGGAAAAGGTTCTGTATATGAAGGTGGTATCCGCGTACCAATGATAGTAAAGTGGCCGAAGGTTGTAAGGCCGGGAGGGGTCGCGGAACAATACGTCATTGTGGAGGACTTTTTCCCGACGATCCTGGAGATGGCTGGTGTAAAAAGTTCAAAGACAGTGCAGGCTGTTGACGGAAAGAGTTTCCTTCGGATCATGAAAGATCCCGGTTACAGGGATGAATCGCGCACGCTGATATGGCACTTTCCAAACAAGTGGCAACCGGATGGACCGGGGATAAATTATAAGAGCGCCATCCGCAAAGGCGATTGGAAACTGATCCATCACATGCGCGGCAACAAACTGGAGTTATTTAATCTGAAGGATGACCTCGGCGAGCAGAAGGATCTTGCCTCGCAGAATCCCTCCAAGGTAAAGGAATTGTCCCGGGTGCTCTCGTCGCAATTGCAGAAATGGAACGCACCTATGCCGGTGATCAAAAGTACAGGCGAGCGGGCAAAGTTTAGCGATCAGTAGTTAACATCCCATAAAATAAAAAAATCCTCCGGCGGATTCCGGAGGATTTTTTATTGACACATCAATTCGAATTATTTTTTCCGCTTGTCACCTGCCTTGTAAGACATAGCAAGCTTCACAGCTTCGTATGCATTCACCATTCCGCCAGAGCTGCTGAGTTCATGGAAAGGCACGGGATCCTTGCTTCCTGGTTTCGTGACTTTCAGGCCATCGAATTTGCGGGTGGATTGACGGAGGATCTCTTTTACATCTTCTGCTGAAAGGTGCGGGAAATACGACATCAGGATGGCCGCCACCCCGGTCGTTGCGGGAGCTGCCATGCTGGTACCCTGCAGGTTTTCGTAAGTATCATTGGGCGTCGTGGAATAGATCTGAACACCCGGAGCAAAGAGGTCTACTGTCTTCTTGCCGTAGTTGGAAAATGAGCCTACGAAATTTTCATCTGCTCCCCAGGACGAAGCGCCGATCTCAAGCCATGTTTTAGACTGGCCGCCGGTCGTATAAGTCTTGTTGGGGAAGTTTGATTCCTTATCAAGATCATCGCCATCGTTGCCCGCGGCATGGATCAGCAACACGCCTTTCGACTCCGCGTACTTCACAGCTTTGTCGACCACGTCCTTGTTGGGAGAAAATCCTTTGCCGAAGCTCATGTTGATGATGTTCGCTCCATTGTCGACAGCATAACGGATCGCGTTCGCAACATCCTTGTCGCGCTCATCGCCATTCGGCACAGCGCGTACGGACATGATCTTCACATTATCCGCGATACCTTTAACACCGATGTCATTCTTCCTGTTGGCTGCTATTATTCCGGCAACGTGGGTTCCGTGTCTTGCATCAGGCCCTTCCACGTCGTTGTTTCCGTAATATTTCTCGTTGACGTCGGCATAATTGTCACCCACGATTGTTCTTGAATCAAATTCGGTATTGTAACCGTATTCGACTGCGGTTTCATAGTGTTCAACACCCTCCTTCAACTGGTCGATGTAGCCGGCGAGCTCCTGAAGGAAAACACTTACTTCCACATCTCCTTCAACGCTCTCAAGGATCCGCGAAAGCGTCTGTTTTGCGAATTCAACGGTGTCGTTATCCGCCTTCACACTTGCGAGCGACGATTTTGTAACGGGTGCACCCAGCGTCTTCTGCAGCAGACTATCATAGTAATGAATTGTCATGAACGCATTCTTGTAAAGCTCGTATTGCTGCATGTACTGGTCGTACTGGTCACGGCTGAATTTTGAATCGCGCTCATATTTCGCCTTTACCTCTTTCCAGTAGTCATACTCGGCGCGGTTCTTTTTGTTCACATCTTTTTCCGTGATGTTCTCATATTTCGGCTTAAGGCGTGCGTATTCGCGCGTCACTTCGTACGTGTCGGCATCAACGTTCTTCTCTTTGCCTCCGATAAAATTCCATCCATGAACGTCATCGACATAGCCGTTCTTGTCGTCATCGTGGCCGTTGCCGGCGATCTCGTCTTCATTGATCCACAAGTTATCCCTGAGGTCTTCATGCTCGATATCGACACCCGAGTCGATGACTGCCACGACTACCGGGCGGGATGGCTTTCCTTTAAGGACCGTCTCATAGACACGCTCGGCGCTGACGCCCTGAACGCTGTCGGTTTCGGGATCTTTTAAATACCAGTCAGTGGGTATTTCTTTAATGGTTGTTGTATCCTGCTCCGTCTGTTCCGGCTCAGCCTGAAACGCAAAAGAGGGCGATAAGAATAGGGATAGGAGTAAGGTTAGGAGGATTCCAGGGCCTCTTTTGTTCATAAAGTTGATTTTTAAAAGTTTGTGCAATATAGGGCAAGGGAAAATTATTCCCGATTAATTTATACAAAGGGATAACGGCCAAAAAACGTTCAAAAATGGCGAGAACCTTACTTTGGTGAGAGCCCATTGCGCTATTGCCGGTATTTTGAAGCGGTCATTGGCATATTTGAAACCCGGTTCAAATTCTACGCTTATGGTATTCGTCTTTACAGCAATCATCGTTTTTTTTACCATTCTTTTCTCGACCGTTGATCGCCTGAACCGCGCTCCCGGGCATAAAGCCTGCGAAATGCGCTCCGGCGAAAATGCCTGAGGTCAGATCCTGAAAGTTCCCGAACGCCCGACTGTGTTTTCAGGGGTCCTTAGTGTGCGGGTCAATACATAATCCCTGCCAAATCCTTGCCCGGCAATAACTATATCCGGAAACCGGTGTTAAAAATTCCCTGATTTTATTGAATGAATTGATGTTATCAGCTGTTGAGTTGTTGCTAAAATTCGCAAAGCTTTTTACCTTTGTCGCCCGTTGAAAAAATGCTTTGCCGCGCTTTGGCTCTGGCCGGGCTTACAAAGGCAAGCCTTTTCGCGGTAAGTGAATGCCCAGGTGGTGAAATTGGTAGACATGCTACTTTGAGGTGGTAGTGCCCTAACCGGTGTGCAGGTTCGAGTCCTGTCCTGGGCACCAATAATTGAAAGTCCCGAAAGGGCAATGATGCACAACTTGTTGTGCTGATATACCGAAGTGGTGGAATTGGTAGACACGCACGTTTCAGGGGCGTGTGTCGCAAGACATGAGGGTTCGAGTCCCTCCTTCGGTACTT
>CBFGXV010000303.1:0-4611 GCA_965652755.1 uncultured Chryseosolibacter sp.
CGGTCTCCCACTCATTTCTTCAATCCTATTTCGGCCACACGCTGATCCAGAAAGTCTCCCGCTGTTATGTCTTCCCATCGTTTTTCATTCGAAGAAGTGATGCATCCCGCCAGTGCCGACAGGCTCATCTCTGAGCGAGGATGCATAAAAAAGGGGATCGAGTATCGGGGAGTATTCATCAGTTCACGCGGCGGATTCACCACCCTGTGGATCGTCGACTTAAGGACTCCGTTTGTCAGACGTTCAAGCATATCCCCCACGTTGACGACGAGTTGATTTGGCAGCGCCGTGATCGGGATCCACTTTCCATCATGACGCAGTACCTGCAGTCCGTCGGCGCTGGCGCCCATCAGCAAGGTGATCAGGTTGATGTCTCCGTGTTCTGCAGCGCGAACGGCGTCAGCAGGAACGGCGTCAGGGTTTTCAATCGGATAGTAATGGATCGGTCGAAGAATACTGTTTCCGTTCAGGATCTTATCATCGAAATAATTTTCAGGAAGCGCAAGGTATAAGGCGATCGCCCGCAACAGGTGCGTTCCGGTTTTTTCCAACGCTCTATAAGATTCCACCGCCACATTCCTGAATTCCGGAACTTCATCCGGCCAGATGTTGGCAGGATAACCTTCCTTTCGCAACAGTGGCTCGGGCAACTCTTGCCCTACGTGGTAAAATTCCTTCAGGTCTCCGGTATTCCGGCCTTTCGCGTGCTCCTTTCCTTTTCCGGTATAGCCGCGTTGACCCGCGATGCCCGCAAGCTCATAGCGGGATTTCTGTTCGTCGTTGAGGGCGAAAAACTTCCGGATGGCTGCATAAAGTTTTTCTTGTAGTGCGTCGTCGAGGAAATGGTTTCGCACAGCAACAAAACCGATGTTATGGAAGGCCGTGCCAAGGCTCGAAACAAATTGTGCTTTCTTTTGGGCGCTGCCGCCGTAGTAATTTTCGAGATCGAGCGAGGGGATTTCGTCATACAGTATTTCTTCCATAGTGACCGTAATGATTTGACGATCGCAAGCTATGAAAAAAACAGGCTCTAAATGCAGAGACGCGACAGAATCGCGCCTCGAAGTCTTCAAAGATATATTTTTCGAAACCTAATTCATCAGGCCGCAATAATCGTATGTCTTGTCGATGTTGATAAAAACATCCTGGCGCGCTTTCAGAAACCATTGTTCCAGGATCCTGTTCTTCTTCTCATTCAGTGTGGCGGTCTGGATCTTGTGGTAATCGTCATGCAGGGATGCCTGGTGCGGTGCTATCCGCGACTTGTAATACAATATCCTTACGGCATCTTTACCATCATCGGTGCGGTATACAATGGGTTTGGAAATATCGCCGACTTTCATCGAATCGATCCTGAAGAAAACACCCGGATCCAGCTCGTCGACCGTCAGGCGCATGCCTCCATCGGGATCTGAGAAGAATCCACCGTTACCTTTCGTCGCCACATCATCCGAATGCTCTTTCGCAGCTTTTTCAAATGTAAGTGAGTCGTTCACGATCAATGACCGCAGGCTGTCCAGGAATCGCGTAGCGTCTTCGAGGTCCTCAGGGGATGGCTTGGGGGAGATGAGAATATGACGGGAGTTGTATTCATTTCCACGACGCTCAATTAACTGCATGATGTGCATTCCGAAAGGAGAAGAAAAAGGCATTGAAATTTCTCCCGGTTTCAGCCGGAATGCAACAGCCTCATATTCCGGAACCATCCGGCCGCGTCCAACCCAGCCCATCTCACCGCCGTTTGATAGCACGCTCGGATCATTGGAATATTTGCGCGCCAGCTCGGCAAAGTTCTCTCCTGCGATAATGCGGGTTCGGATGTCAAGCAGCTGGTTGCGGGTGATCGTCTTCTGCTTTTCACTGATCGTCGCTTCTTTTACGATCTGTGCAACCTCAACTGACGCTGAAAAATAGGGAAGACTATCTTTCGGAATCCGATTGTAAAAACGCTTCACTTCAGCGGGCGTCACTGACAAGTCAGCTGTAATGGTTTCTTCCATTTTCTGAACGATCATCTGTTCTCTGATCTGATCGCGCAGCTCGGATCGTATTTGCTCAAGGGTCTTGCCGTAGAGCTCTTCAAGTTCAAGCGGCGTGCGTCCCGACTGAGCCAGGATGATATCCATCCTGCGCTGGGTGTTCGCATCCACTTCTGCATCTAAGACGAGCACTGAATCTATTTCAGCTTTGGCCAGCATCAGCTTATTCCTTGTCACAAGCGCGAGGATCTCGCATCGCGCACCTTGTGACGGACTGTTGCCATTCGTCAGGTAGTCCTGATACATCCGGTCGACTTCGGATTTGAGCACGATATAATTATCAACCTTCGCAATGATTTCGTCCACCACAAAACCGGCATCCTGCGCAGAGACAACCGGCATCAATCCTCCAATCATCAGGGCAGCGGCTATTATTCGTTTCATATTATTGGGTAATGATTTCAAAATCTTTGTCTTCAAGCGCGTTTTCGTAAACCTCGTCTTCCAGCTTTTTCGCAAGCTCGACCTTGCGTTTGTTCAGGATGATGTTCTTGATCTCATCGGTAACGAACTCGAGGGGAGATACATTGTCGGAGATCCGGTATTCATCGACCTTCAGGAAATAAAGATAATTTTCATCCTCGGTCTCGAAATATGGATTGCTCTTCAGAAACTGGACTTTGTTCGGGATCTCCATCAGCGGCGAATTTCTCACAAGATCATCGAAGATCATCCACGTGGAATCGGAGATGTGATAGGCAACAGAAAAACTTAAACAATATGATTTAAGGCTTTGGCGGTCCTCCTCGTCCTGGGAATAGATCCAGTCCTTCAGTTTGTTCATTTTCGGCGCGTGCTTCGGCACCTTGATAAATGTCGCTCTTACGATATTCTGTTTGAGTATGAAGTTGTCGATGTTGTTTTCGTAGTAGGCCTTTATCTCCGATTCATCGAAGACGGTGTCGAGATTTTGTTTTATATAGTACGACTGATACTCATAGGCGATAATGCTATAGCGGTAGTCGAGTATCTTTCGCTCGACCTCAGCCTCGTTGATATTGATCTTGCGAGCAGCTTCCTGTATTAGTAGCTCTTTGCGGATCCAGCTGTCGATGTACGCCTCTACCCGAGCCGCGCTGTCTTCTTTCGAAGAGCCCAGAGCGGCAATACCCATCAGCTCATCCTGATATAAGAACGTGTTATTCACCCGGGCCACGGCATCACGGTTCTCGCTCTCGCCAAAACCGTTCTTTTTCATCCGGATGAAGTCACATCCGACGAACAGGAACGATAGCAACAAACACAGCAGGAATTGTGACATTTACTAATCTTTTTGGTCAATCAAGTGGTCAAAAGCGCGTTTTTTCGCTTTCTTTTCCACTTTGACCACAAATTTACGTTTAAGTTCCGTGATCCACGAATCTTCGAGAAAGGTTTGATAATCTGAGATCACTGATGCGCGGGCTTCGTCAAAAGTTTGAGGGCCTGGCGGCAATATTCTTTGAATTTCGACAAGATAAGCGGTTCCATTGTGGTCGGTCATATAAAGGCCGGGTGCCCAGTTGATCTTTGACAGAACGATCCGGTCCTTTTTCTCAAAAGCGCCTGAATCCTGACGGATCCGATTGGCAGACAGGAATTCTTTGACCCCGTCAGCGCCTTCCTCTAACATCTGGCGCAGCTTTTCGAGCTGGCTCTTATTAGCAGCGTTATAAATGCTTCCGGCCATCCGCTCACCCGCCTTGTATTTGGCGGCGTGCTCGTTGAAATACTTTCGCTGCCCGGTCGTGTCCACCATTGCCTTGTTCCACACTTCCTTTTCCATGATCTCGAACAGGAGAATGCCCTCATAATATTCTTTGAGGAGCCACTTATAATCTGGTGATTCCTGTTTTACTTTTTCTTCAAGCAGTTCTATCTGTGTCCCGTCGACAAACTGTGACAGCAACCGGGAGAACCACTCGTCCGGGGTGATACCCTCTTGTTTCTTTGGCTGCGTCCTTACAAAGCCCAGAAAGCCACCTACGGTGTAGGGTTTGTTTTGCATCGTGAACAGCACTTCCGTTTCAAGAGGTTGAACAGCGTTAAACTTTTGGTTTATGAAATCGTCAGCGCTCGCGAGGAGTTTACGCTTCACGTCTGTATTTTCCACGAATCTGAATTCCCGGCGCATTCTTTCCCGCAGTACTGCGCGTGAAATATTGACACGCTCGTCACGCGCAACACGTTGCGTGAGCGAAGGCTTCAGTTCCTCGAAAGAGGGCAACGGGATCTTTGATTCAAGCCGGAGAATGTGCCAGCCGAATTGAGTCTGTACAGGATCCGAGATTTCGCCTTTGTTCTCCAGGGAAAACGCCATGTCCTGGAATTCGGGAACAGACGCCATGGCACCGACGCCAAATGGTCGCAGCTTTCCCCCTTTTTCCTTTGATGCCGGGTCTTCAGAATATTGCTCACACAATTCCTCCCAGCTCACGCCTTTTTGAAGTTTGTCATAGACGTCGAAGATCCTGTCTTTGGCATCCTTATCTTCGATGCCTTCCTGCGTGCGGATCATGATATGCGAAACTTCCACTTCACCACGGCCAGGCTGCTTGTCGAGAACTTTTACAATATGGTAGCCAAATTGAGT
>CBFGXV010000304.1:0-4607 GCA_965652755.1 uncultured Chryseosolibacter sp.
AGGTTGCTCTGGGAGTGAGTTAACACTGCGGCCATATATTCAGCCGGATAGTTGGAGGAACAGAGCACACAGGCAAGTCTCTTTGGCGGATCCACCGGCACAGCCATGCCCAAGCCGCGCATCGAAGCCGTGGAACCGTTTAGTGAAATTGAGAAATTGAATCTTGAAAAAGAGGTGGTCGGTATATACATCTCCGGTCATCCACTCGACAACTTCAGGTTCGAAATGGAAACTTTCTGTACTTCGGCGTGCAATCAGTTGAATGAAATAGAGCAGCTCGCAGGACGCGATATCAAACTCGGCGGCATTGTGACCGGCGTCGAACATCGCACCACAAAGACTGGCAAACCTTTTGGCAAGTTCTACCTGGAGGATTACAGTGGTAACACATCATTCATGCTGTTCGGAGAGGACTATCTGAAATTCAAAAATTTCCTGAACATCGGATGGTTCCTGTTCATTGAAGGAGCGGTGGTCAAGAACAACTGGGGGCAGCAAAATCTCGAGATGAAGATCCGAAATATGGACCTGCTCAATGAGATCGGGCTAAAGCGGAGCAAAGGGATCCAGTTGCGCGTGAATGCCAGTGACATCACGCCGGACCTGATAGGCCGCATCGAAGATGTATGTCAGGAGTTCAGCGGTAGTACCCCGTTATACCTGAAGGTGCGGGATGATCAGGAGAACATCAGCCTGGAACTCATGTCCAGAAAGTTTCGGGTCAACCCGGTGAACGACATGGTGAAAAAGATGAAAAAGGTGGCGGAAGTGGAGATCCGGACATAGGGGAGGTGGAGTCCAGACAGGATAAGGGTCAGCTCACGCCGAGCTCGAAGGGACCACATCACGGCGGAATTTTGTAATTGCCGGGGAAACTTTAAATTGCCGGCTGAACTATTGGATCCCAGAGGACGTTCATAGCTAAACGACAATTAAATTCTTAGACAAATGGGCAAAACTATTGTACTTAATGACGCCAATTTCGATGCCGCAATCAATTCCGACAAACCAGTATTAGTTGACTTTTGGGCAGAATGGTGCGGACCTTGTAAAATGATCGGGCCGGTAGTTGAAGAACTGGCTGGAGATTACGAGGGAAAGGCCATTATCGCCAAGTTAAACGTGGACGAGAATCCCGACGTTACAGCGCGTTTCGGGATACGGAGCATTCCGACACTGTTGGTTTTCAAAGGCGGCCAGATCGTTGACAAGCAGGTAGGCGCTGTTCCCAAGTCAGTTTTAGCTCAGAAGCTCGAAGCTCAGGTTGCTTAAAGCTTCCGCGACTTTTTGAATCAATGCCCTTATCGGGCTCGTGATATATTCAGGTACCTCCGGGTACCTTTTTTATTTGATGGGGGTGGTCTTGAGGCGTTCCAATATTTCGAAAACAGCAGGACAAACCATTGTATTCTTCAAGGTCAGTTCATTTATCTGCAGGATTTTCTTGCGGTCAGTGTGGGGATATTCCCTGCAGGCTTTCGGCCTGTCCTCATACACGCTGCAATAATTTTCGCTGTCGAGGAACGGACAGGGCGAAGACTTCAGCACGTAATCGCCGTCTTCATCCATTCGCAAATAGCGATCGATAAAGTCTCCCGGCTTCATCCTCACTGCTTTTGCGACGCGCTCAATATCGTTCTGATAAAATATAGGGCTTGTCGTCTTGCAGCAGTTCGCACACTGCAAACAATCAATTTCTTCAAAGACCTCGTCGTGGATCCTGTGGAAAGCGTCGTCTACCCTCCTGGCATCCTTCCGCTTAAGGCCCGCAAGAAATTTCCGGTTCTCCTGTTCCTTATTTTTGGACTGTAGCTTAAATTGATCTGTTTTCACCGCTTCCTTCAACTTTCCGGTGCAAATATCGTAAAAAGACATCAATACAACGCCTCACCATGGAACCCCTCATCCTCCCAGCCGCGCCTCCGGCTGATGTCCTCACCGAAAAACCACGCATCGCCTCGATCGATATCATGCGCGGTATCGTGATGATCATTATGGCGCTGGATCACGCCAGGGATTTTTATCATGCTGATGCTTTTTTGTACGATCCACTCGACCTCGACCGGACAACTCCATTCCTCTTTTTCACCCGCTTCATCACTCATTTTTGTGCACCGACTTTTGTCTTGCTCGCGGGAACTGCAGTGCGCATGAGTGAACAGCGAAAAAGTAAAAAGGAGATCTCATGGTTTCTCCTGACAAGGGGTCTGTGGCTGATAGTTCTCGAAGTAACAGTCGTGCGGTTCAGCATGTTCTTCAATCTTTATTATGATGTAATCGCATTTCAGGTGATCTGGGCCATTGGCTTTTCGATGGTGCTGCTGGCGGCAATCATTCGCCTCCCCTTCAATGCAATCCTGGGTTTGGGGCTGATCATTACAGCAGGACATGATCTTTTACACAAGATCACTTTGCAGGGTAATGATCCGATCGCTGTGTTGTGGTCGTTCGTCCACCAGTTCAATATCATTGAAGTGGCGCCCGGCGTAACAGCGATGGTTTTGTATCCTTTCCTTCCGTGGTTCGGAATTCTCCTGCTGGGCTATTGCCTGGGTGAATGGTTTCGCAGGGACTTTGATCCTGCGCTCAGGAGAAGGTTACTCTTGCGCACAGGCCTTTTCGCTTTATTGTTATTTGTTGTTCTCCGGACGTTTAATCTATATGGAGACCCAACTTCGTGGTCTGAGGAGAAAAATGCAGTCTACACGTTCCTAAGCTTCCTGAACGTAACCAAGTATCCGGTCTCCCTCCAATATGCGCTCGTAACACTGGGTCCTGTGCTGATCTTTTTGTCATTGCTTGAACGTGTCAACACCCCCGTGTTACGGCCCTTCAGTATCGTGGGCCGGGTGCCCCTGTTCTACTACATCCTGCATTTTTATTTCCTTCACCTGGGAGCTATTCTTTTGCTCATGATGCGGACAGGAAAAGGCATTTCAGAGATCGACTTTCACTTTAACGCCGGATTTGGCGGACTACCACCGGGTGAAGGTTATGCGCTTTTTGGCGCGTACCTGGCCTGGATCACCGTCGTGTTGATCCTCTACCCGCTTTGCAACTGGTACAACAACTACAAGAACAGCCACAAGCACTGGTGGTTGAGCTACCTCTAATAATGTTGGTGGAGACGGAAGAGTCGGCGTGTTATTCCGATAATTCGTAATCAAATACATCCTCGACCCATCGTCCGTTCTGATCCTGACGTTCGAGAATAACCTGCATTTTATCGGGGGCGGTACGGTGAAATGTCAGTGCCGTTTTTTTGTCGGGTCTTTCGAAACGCGCCTTGTCTGGTTCAAGAAACATCAACGGATACTCATAGGGCTTGTCCTTTTCTTCCCAACCGATGTTGCCAGGACTGAAATGGCGAAGTTTCATGACCGGTCCGGAATCAGTCTGTTCGATCACGATAAACTCGTAAAAGATCACCTTTCCATCCTTCACGCACCGGTAAGCGCACATCATACAGTTACCCATTGGGGTGCTCCAGTTCTCCTCCATATCACCCCAGGCGCTATGTGTAATCCATTTTCCCGACATGAAGGCCAGATCCTTTATATTGCGTACAGGTGCCTGCGCCAGGCTCAGGTCGAATAAAACCAAACTGAAGAGTGATATCAATACCAGCTTTTTCATAAGTTCTGTTTAAAGGGATAAAATTACGCAGCGCTTTGCAACGGCGCCCCAAACTGCGGTTGGATGGCGTGATCCTTATTTGTAAGGACGTGAAAATCTGTAATTAAACCCATAAGTTTGTTTTACATTGCAATCCGAAATCTAATGAAGCGATCCGTAAGTGTAGATCTGACATGCGCAATTTTATTTAGTGCGGCCATATGTCTCTCCTCCTGCGCCGACAAGGCACAAACTATTGTTGATAAAGCGATAGATACACATGGGGGTAAGGCGTTCGATTCATTTGTTCTCGAATTTGATTTCCGGGACAGGCATTACACAGCCGCCCGCGATAATGGAATGTTCGAATACAGCCGAGAGTTTACGGATACAACGGGAAATATCCGCGATGTGTTAAGCAATGACGGATTTACCAGGTATCGCAACGGCACTGTCCTCGACATTCCGGAAGAGCGCAGTCAGGCGTTTACACGTTCAGTTAATTCCGTGATATATTTTATGCTGTTGCCCTTCGGGTTGAATGACAAAGCGGTGAACAAGGAATGGATAGGAGAAACCATCGTTCGCGGTGAGCCGTATCAACTCGTACGCGTCACGTTTGAACAAACGGGTGGAGGTGAAGATCATGAGGATGTATTTCTCTACTGGTTCCACAGCAGTAAAAATACGATGGACTATTTCGCTTACAGCTACAACACAGACGGAGGAGGTTTGCGTTTGAGGGAAGCCATCAATCCGCGAAGGGTCGGAGGGATTCTTGTACAGGATTATATCAACTATAAACCAAAAGACGAAACAATCGCTCTGGATTCACTGATGCCGATGTTCCTGGATGGCAAACTCGACAAACTATCGGAGATCAAACTCGAGAACGTTACTGTCACTCCATTTACACCCGGCAAATAAGTTATCACGAAATTAACTGAACGTGTAAACGCCTGACTGCGCTCTTCCGGAATGTCGAGGACAGT
>CBFGXV010000305.1:0-4586 GCA_965652755.1 uncultured Chryseosolibacter sp.
ACATGTCTGAGGGTACTCTTGCTGTCCGCGAATTGAACGGACAGGAATTTCAGGGGAGAAAACTCAAAATAAATGAGGCAAAGCCCAAGAATTCAGCTAAAGTTTACAACAGCTTCAGCAGCAATTACGGTTATAAGGACCGCAATAACCACTATTAATCACGGATCCGGGCTTATAGATCCTGAAAAGGCGTAAAACCGCCATCAACACCAGTAACGAAGGGTAACCACCTTACGCCAAATATTTATAGGAAATACTGGGATTGTTTAAATAAGCCCGTATCTTTGATTTAATAATTTGAAAGTCTTCAAGTAAAGTATCCCCCACATACCTTTCCTGATACTCAAGTTGAATGTTAGTCACGGACTTCATTCATACCATAAGAACACCAATTAAAAATTAATATAATGAAAGAAGGAGTAGTAAAGTTCTTTAATAACTCAAAAGGTTTTGGGTTTATAAAGCCATCCGATTCAAGCGAAGACATCTTTGTACATCAAAGCGGTCTCATTGACGAAATTCGCGAGAATGACAAAGTGCAATTTGAAGTAGAAAGAGGAAAGAAAGGTCTGAATGCCGTGAAGGTTCAAGTCATTCAGTAATAGAAATTTTATCTTGCATAAGAAGCCATCCGCTAAGCGGGTGGCTTTTTTTTTGTGCCTGGTTGGCGACTTACCCGCCGGGCTCAACGACTCCCTTTTTCGGAACCATGTCAGGCGAAGCCTGCGAAATCGCGGATATCAAATTTTAATTCCTAAACTTTTTCCCTATGTTTCACATACGTTCTACCGTAATCACCAACTCAATTGCAATCCAATGAATTGAAACGAACCTTGTCACCTGCAATGTTGTGGGGACTGGGCGTCGGCTACGTCATATCCGGAATGTATTTCGGCTGGAATCTGGGATTGGCTGAAGGAGGTACTCTCGGGCTGGCCGTCGCTACTTTCTTCATTATAATTCTGTATGTAACCTTCACGTTCAGCTATGCCGAACTGGCGTGCGCAATTCCAAAAGCGGGAGGTGCATTCGATTACGCGCACCGGGCGCTCGGAAAGGATCTTGGATTCATCGCCGGGATAGCCCAAAGCGTTGAATTTATCTTCGCTCCGCCCGCCATCGCATTTGCGATCGGAGCTTACTTTAATCTTTTTTTTCCGGCGATACCCATCCTGGCCATATCCATCTTTGCCTATGTGGTCTTCACAGCCCTGAACATCTATGGCGTTCGTGCGGCCGCGATGTTTGAGCTGGTGATCACAATCCTCGCAGTCGGGGAATTACTACTTTTCGCCGGCCTGACACTCCCTCATTTCGAGTGGGCAAACCTGGAGCGCAACGCACTGCCTCACGGCTGGACAGGCATCTTCGCGGCAATACCGTTCGCCATCTGGTTCTTTCTCGCCATCGAAGGAGTAGCGAATGTGGCGGAAGAAGCCGTTAATCCGCAGCGGACTATCTTCGCAGGCTTCGGTTCGGCAATCCTCACACTTGTCGTGCTGTGCCTGCTCACTTTTACATCCTCTATTGGAGTTGCAGGGTGGGAGGCTATCGTATATAAGGCTGACGGCACAACCTCGGACTCGCCACTACCCCTTGCGTTGGGTTTTATCGTGGGGGACAACAATCTGTTCTACCACCTGCTCATAACGGTGGGCCTATTCGGTCTGGTTGCCTCTTTCCACGGCATAATTCTCGTAGCAGGCCGCTCGACCTTTGAATTCGGACGTATGCGGTTCGCTCCCGCCTTTTTAGGGAAGGTGAACGGAAAGTTCCAAACTCCCGCGAATGCTTTGATCGTCAACATGGCTATAGGTATCCTCGCGCTCCTCACGGGTAAAACGGGAGAGATTATTACAATGTCGGTCTTCGGCGCCCTCACGCTTTACATTATTTCGATGATCTCTTTTATCCGACTGCGTCAAACCGAACCAAACCTGCCGCGTCCGTTCAAGGTTCCGCTTTATCCGTTATTCCCATGGACCGCGCTCATCATTTCTCTGGTCTCCTTTGTCGCGATGGCTATCTATAACCTGAAACTTGCTGGGATCTATTGCCTCGTGGTGGCCTGTTGCTATGTGATTTTCAAGTTATGGCAGGCGGCTCATGGCGGCGGGGATAACCAATACAAGGAGGAAAACGGTAAGATGTAATAAAGTTCTAAAAAGCATGAATCACGACGAGATCATTCAGTATGTCAAAGGGCATCCCTCCGGAAAAGTAAAGATCGCTATCGCCGATATCGATGGCATTTTGCGCGGAAAATACATCTCGGCTGAGAAATTTCTGTCTGTCGTTGAAAGCGGATCAGGATTCTGTGATGTTATTTTTGGCTGGGATGCTGCAGACCTCGCATACGACAACGTCAAATATACAGGATGGCACACGGGATATCCCGATGCGCCAGCGCGGATCGACACCGGTACTTTCAGAAGAATTCCATGGGAAAATAACATACCTTTCTTTTTGGCAGACCTGGCTGACCATGAGCAAAACCCGTCGTATGTCTGTCCGCGGCAACTGTTAAAAAAAGTAATCGCAGGAGCACAGCAGGCAGGTTACAAACCGTATTTTTCGCAGGAGTTCGAGTGGTTCAACTTCAGAGAAACCCCACAAAGCGCTCATGATAAAAACTTTCGCGACCTGACACCACTTACTCCGGGGATGTTTGGCTACTCCATTCTGAGAAGCACGGTTAACAATCCCTTCTTCACAGACCTGTTCGAGCTGCTGAACAGGTTTAATGTTCCTCTGGAGGGGCTGCACACTGAAACAGGACCGGGAGTTCTCGAGGCAGCGATCCAGTATGCAGAGGTGGCCGAAGCTGCTGATCGGGCGGTTCTGTTCAAGACAGCAGTTAAGGAGATCGCCTACCGTCACGGGATCATGGCGACTTTTATGGCGAAGATCAGCGAGACGCTTCCTGGCTGCGGGGGCCATGTACACCAAAGCTTGTGGGACAAAGCAGGCAAGCACAATCTGTTTTACAACGCAGCTGATAACCTGAAAATGAGTGATATCATGAAAAGTTATCTCGCGGGTCAACTGCATTGCCTTCCATTCCTGCTGCCGATGTACGCGCCCACAGTGAACAGCTACAAGCGACTCGTCGAAGGAGCCTGGGCGCCTACGACCCTTACCTGGGGCATTGACAACAGAACCGTCGCAGTGCGTGTCCTTTGCAGTAGCGGCAAATCATCGAGGCTCGAAACTCGGGTGATTGGCTCTGATGCCAACCCATACCTTGCCATGGCAGCAGCGCTGGCGTCAGGATTGTATGGTATTCAACAGAATATGAGACTAAGCCAACCTGCCACGACAGGGAACGGATATCGCGAATTTGCTTATGGCACCTTACCCACGAACCTGTATGATGCCACGCAGCAGATGAAATCATCGCAGGTGGCGCGCACGATACTCGGTTCGGACTTCGTTGAGCACTTCACCCGAACACGGGAGTGGGAGTGGAGACAATCGCTGAAAGCAGTGACGGATTGGGAGTTCAAAAGATATTTTGAAATAATTTGACGTTTGGCATCCTTTAATAAGTGAGCACATGACCTTCGACAAGATCTATCAGTACAATTTTCCCACAACCATTCGCTTCGGCGCGGGGTCGAGCAAAGAACTTCCCGCATATCTCATCCAGAATAAATTGCGGCGTCCGCTGATCGTGACCGATCCAACTGTGGCACAACTTGATTTCTTCAAGACCATCATCGAGGACCTTAAGAAAAAAGACATCAGCGGCGAAGTTTTTTCTGCGATCCATAAGAACCCCGTAAAGTCGGATGTATACAAGGGAACAGAGGTCTTCGATCAGGCGGGTTGCGATGTCATTGTCGGAATTGGCGGCGGGGCAGCGTTAGACGTCGCACGAGCGATTGTTCTGCGGGCGAATCATCGCGAAGACCTTTTCAAATACGACGATCTCATAGGAGGGGACGTGTACGTCACGAACGATGTACCGCATTTCGTAACGATTCCCACAACGGCCCCGTACTCGTCAATCACTAGGGCATAGTGCACCCTCGACGCTTTAAATTTTTCCAATGCCTTGTATGCAGAAGTAGTATCTGGCAGATAGTGAGCCGGCCGTGTATAATCTCGCAGTCGAAAATTGTCGGACTGATTCGCCAGGAACAATTCTTTCAGTGCCACCACGCCAACAACATTGTCGCGTACTTTTTCAAAAATCGGATAGACCCTATGCAAGTCTTTCCCGACGGTTTTGCGAACAGCATCAAAATCAGCATCAATATCTAAGTATATAACGTCGCGCCTAGGTGTCATAAGTGTTGAGCTTACGGTCTCCTAGCATAAATACACGCTCTACAATACTCCTTTCAATCTCCAGAATTTCACCTCCCTGCGTTCCCTCCTGAACGATTGCTTTAATCTCTTCTTCAGTAATATTTCCTTCTTTCACTTTGAGGTTTAATAAACGGATAAAAATATCCGTTACCCGTGTCAGAATCCAGACAAACGGATAGGCCAGCTTGGAAAGAAACTTCATAATTGGAGCCACCAGCAACGAAATGCCTTCAGGATTCGCAAGGCCAAGTCGCTTGGGCACAAGTTCACCA
>CBFGXV010000306.1:0-4580 GCA_965652755.1 uncultured Chryseosolibacter sp.
ACTTTAATAATTCATTAACCGTAAAACGCATTGAAATGATGAGAACAATAAAAACTAATATAAAAGAGTGGAAGCTTATAGCGCTGGCTCTGGTGCTTCCTGGGGTGTTCCTCTTTGTCGCCTGCCAGGACCAGGTGGAGAACGATATGATGGAGATCACGCAAAATTCAAGTCATGCTCTGATCGTTCCGCAATACATCCAGGAAAGATTTGAAGCGGTTAAAAAACAGAATCCGCAAAAGAATTATGCGCTGCTGGAATTAAATGAAACAGCTTCACAAAAGCTGGAGACACTCAAGCAACAGTACGGCTTGCCCTCATCCATGGAAGTCATCAAGACAGTCAACGGAAAGCCAGTAAGTGGGCCGGTTACGGGCCGCGCCAGCGACGTCCTAATCGAAAGGAAACCCGGTGATAGCGAACAGCCTTCACCGGACATTCAGATCCGAGCAACAGAACCGCAGGTAGAAGGCGAACAGACCTTTGCTATCGTTGAGTTCAATGACCAGGCGAGCCGCATCACAGAAGCTGCCGCCCAGGACGAAAAAATATTTACAGTGGTGGAAGAACAGCCGGAATTTAATGGTGGCTACGACGCGATGATGGAATTTATAAGAGAGAACCTCCGCTATCCTGCGGATGCCAGACAACAGGGCGTTGAGGGCACTGTGTACGTTTCGTTCATCGTTGAAACCGATGGTAGAGTAACATCATCAAAGATCATTCGCGGAATAAGTGCTGCTTGTGACAACGAAGTACTCCGCATGATGAACCTCATGCCAAACTGGAAACCGGGCAGGCAGTCTGGCCAGGACGTTCGGGTCAGATTCGTACTGCCCATCAAGTTTGCGCTCAATAATCAATCGCCTCCGCAAAATCAGAAATGAGAAGTCGAAACCTGGCCGGAATTCAAAATTAACCTGAACTAAAACAGTCTCTTCATGACATCATCCTGAAAATAAAAACCTTCAGGATGATGTTGAGAGACTGTCTTTGGTTACTTTCCTTTAAAGATCTCTTCCAGTTTCTGGTGCAGTGCTGCACCGCGGAGATTCTTGGCGATGATGACACCGTTCGGATCGAGCAGCAACGAGAACGGAATACCTGTGATGTTGTAAGTCTTTGCCGCCTCGGATTGCCAATACTTCAGATCTGAAACATGAGTCCAGGTAAGTTTGTCCTGCTGTATGGCCTGCAACCATTCTTCGCGGTTGCGGTCGAGGCTCACTCCGTAAACCGTGAATCCTTTGTCCTTGTATTTTTGGAATGCGCTGACAACGTTCGGGTTCTCGTGACGGCAAGGCCCGCACCACTTAGCCCAGAAATCCACGAGCACATATTTGCCTTTCATCGATGACAGCGGAACGATCTTACCCTCCGGATTCGGCAGGGATATCTCCGGCGCTGGCTGACCAACGGCCAAAAGCCTCATCTTGTCAACGTAATTGACGAAGTTATCAGCCTGGGAATAGTCTGGCCATTCTTTTTTCAGTTTCTCGGCCACCTGGACATAAGTGCTGTAATACTGATCCTTGTCAAGAATATTTTGCTGCAGCAGGTTGATCACGGCGAGGCTCGGGGTATTTTCCACCAATAGCGCTGCGATCTGATCATTATATTTTTTCATCAGCTGCATATATTTCTGCTGCAAGGCAAGAATGGCGTTCTGATCCTTGCGCTGCGATGCAAGTGTATACTCTTCGTTCAGCCGGGCAGCAGCGGGATCGCTGTTGATCTTTCCCTGTAACTCCTGCACTTTCTCGATCAGGTCAATGTCAGGCGATCCTTTGATCTCTGCAAAACCCTGCTGGCTGTTCCCATCCACATTCACCTCTATGTCGCTTTTGTGAACGATCAGGTTCAACATCTGCTTGTTATAAAAGTTAATGCGATAATAGCCGGGCTCCTTCAGCTTGATCTTTTTCGCAAAGGTATAATCTCCTTTGAGGGTGATGGTATCCTGCCAGGCATTTCCTCCGTCCTTGAGTTCCTGGATGGTGATCTGCCCCTGCTGCGGGAATCCTACCTTTCCTTTCACGGTGACATACCATGTTCCCTCGCCAGGACCAGCCTGGAGGTCTTCCTTGCCATTGGTCGAGCATGACAGGCACAAGGCCACAAGCAACAGGCTGCAAGCCTTTAACCTGACGGCAACAACGCCTTTAAACCATCCGGCAAACTTTCTATCTTTTGGTTCTCTCATAACAGACTTATTTTATTCTTGATTACCTGCCCTGCGCAACTTGCGGGCACCTGCCTTATTTATTACTTGTTGGTTATCGCTTTAAGTTTTTCCGCGAGCAGCGCATTTGCAACTTTCGGATCAGCTTTCCCCTTGCTGCGTTTCATCACTTCTCCCATAAACATAGCGACGATCCCCTTCTTACCGCTTTTATACTCTTCAACCTTCAAAGGAAACTCCTTAATTACATCTTCAATAATAGGTAAAATCGAACTCTGGTCACTTTCCTGGATGAGATTCAATCGCTGTGCCAGTTCCAGCGCGCCTGACCCCGGATTTTTCAAAAGCTCGGGAAAAACTTTCCGGGACGCGGCAGTGTAACTGACCTTGCCGTCTTCGACCAGCGTGATAAGTCCTGCCAGCTTTTCAGGAGTCAGGGGAAATTCACTCGCGGCAAGGTTCATCTCATTCAGGTACGATTTTATCGGCCCCATCATCCAGTTTGAAACCGCCTTGTAATTCGGTATTTTTTCACAAACACGTTGAAAGTATTCGGCGACATCGCGCGAATCGGTAAGCACCTGCGCGTCATACTCCGGAAGCTGATAATCGTCGACGAATTTCCGGAATAACGCGCGTGGCAGTACCGGCATTGAGGCCCGGATGCGCTCGAGCCATTCGTCGGAGACGGTCATAGGGCTGAGATCCGGGTCAGGAAAGTACCGATAATCGTTCAGCTCCTCCTTTGTGCGCATTCCGAATGTTTTACCGGAACCCGCATCGAACGTCCTTGTTTCTGATATGATAACGTTGCCTTTTTCAATTTCCGCGATCTGTCGTTCGATCTCGTGATCAATGGCGCGCTGCACATTGCGTATCGAATTCATATTTTTGACCTCTACCTTACGCCCGAGCCCTTTGGCATCCTTCAACATCACCGAGACGTTAGCATCGCAGCGCAGCGACCCCTCCTCCATATTCCCATCGCAGATCCCGAGGTAGCGGACCAGTTTACGGATCTCTGTCAGCAGGGCATATGCCTCTTCGGAAGATCTGATACACGGTTCCGTTACAATTTCGATCAATGGCACGCCGGCCCTGTTCAAATCAACGAGCGTGTCATTCTCATGGGGGAAGTGGATCGACTTTCCTGCGTCTTCTTCCAGATGTATGCGGTTAAGCACAACGTTCGATTCACCGGCCTTTGTGGTGACAGTAATGTATCCGCCCTTGCAGACAGGCGTTCGATCCTGGGTTATCTGATACCCTTTCGGGAGATCAGGATAAAAATAATTCTTGCGGTCGAAGATATTAAAGCGGCTAATTTCGCAATTGCATGCGAGGCCCATTCTGATCGCGTACTCAATTGCTTTCTTGTTCAACTTAGGCAGCGTGCCCGGATGCGCCAGTGATATGACACTGACCGTCGTATTCGGATCACTGCCATACACTGCTGCATCCGCATTGAATATCTTGCTCTTCGTCAAAAGCTGTGCGTGTACTTCGAGACCGATAACCGGTGTATACTTTTCTAATACAGATTGTTCCATCATTAAATTTTCGAAGTACGAATGACGGCCGTCGAATTCCACGGTGTGGTCGCATCGGTCGCCGTAAAGGCCGGGCAGATTTCGCAAATCGGCTGGCTTAGGCTCATCGATGTGTTACTACTGCGCAGCGACCATCTTGCGGGCCTTTTGCAGAACCCCGTCCAGGCCGTTTAAGTTCTTACCCCCGGCCGTAGCGAAGAACGGTTGTCCGCCGCCGCCGCCATCGATTTCCCGCGCCAGCTCTTTAACCATATTTCCCGCGTGGAATTTTTTCGTTCCGATCAGTTTTTCCCCTACCATTACCGCAACCTGGGGTTTGTTATCCACGTCGGCCGCGAGAATAAGCAGCAGGTCGTCAAACTCGTTGCGAAGCGCATACGCGATGTTCTTCAAAACGTCACTGTTTGGCACTGTCACTTTTTCGATTATCAATGTATGCCCGTTGTCCTTCACTGCTTTTGCCGCAAGGTCGTTCTTGATCTGCGTTGCCCTTTCTCCGTGAAGCACTTCAAGTTTTTTCTCCAGCACATGTTTTTCCTCCGCCAGGTTCTTCACCGAAGTGATGACGTCCTTCGGGTTCTTTAGCATTTTTTTGATCTCATCGAGCAGGCCGAGCTCTCTGCGCACATGAGCCTCTGCACCCTCCCCCGTAATAGCCTCGATGCGGCGCACGCCAGCCGCGACCGAGCTTTCAGAAAGTATTTTGAACAAACCAATATTACCAGTAGCCGGTACGTGGGTTCCTCCGCAAAGCTCTACTGAAAATTGGGGATCAAACGTGATCACGCGCACGAAGTCGCCATACTTCTCGCCAAAGAGCGCCATCGCGCCGAGACCTTTTGCTTTCG
>CBFGXV010000307.1:0-4560 GCA_965652755.1 uncultured Chryseosolibacter sp.
CGCACGAAGGCTTATAGAAGAAGTAATCTCCAAAACCGAACTGAACCTTCATTGGGATCCCATTGAAGGTTCAGTTCGGTTTTGGAGATTACTTCTTCTATAAGCCTTCGTGCGAGAGAATCGTCTTCAACGAGTTTCTTGCTGTAAATGCGGCGTTTCCGGTAATTGGTGCCGAACGAAAAGTAAAAGAGAATGCCGATGATCGGAACGAAGATAACCAACAGCAGATAAGCGAGCGTCTTGTTCGTGCTCGTGGTATCGTATATGATCCGGAGACAAACAAGGATAAGGATAATAATATAGACAACATCCAGTATTAATATCCAATTCATATTGTGACCTGGTATTCCTGTAATAAGCTTGCAGCGGTGCCATGACGTACACCTGCTGAAAGATAACGGAAAACCTCATATTTCCCCATTAAATCTGGTCGGAAAACACCTCAATCATGGCGGGCAAACACCCTAACGCCATCCACCTCCGAGCGCGCGGTAGAGATCGACCACAGCGCTGAGACGGTTGAAGCGCGCATTGATCAGGTCCAATTGGGAATTCAATGCGTTCTGCCGCGCGGTCAATACTTCGAGGTAATTCGCAAAACCGCTGTTCAGCAATTCCTCCGAATACCGCGTCGCTGTGTCGTATGCAGCGAACTCCTGCTCCTTGATCCCGATGGTTTCCGTCGCTGCCTCATATGAATAGTAGGCATCAGACACTTCGCGGCTTGCATTGAGAATACTTTGCCTGAAGCGAAGGTATGCCTGTTCCTGCTGCGAAAGAGCGACCTCGTGCTGTGTGCGTATCTGGCGACCGTTCAGAATCGGTTGGGTGATCCCTCCTATCACTGTCGCGAACAGCGAATTTACACTGAACAATTTGTCAAGCTCAAGGCTCTGCAGCCCGGTCGTTGCTGAAAGGGTGAGCGATGGATAAAAATTACTGCGCGCTACGTTCGTCAATTCAAATGCATTCACAAGGTTGAATTCCGCCGCGATAACATCCGGCCTGTTCCTGAGCAGGTGAAGGGGAATGCCGACCTGCAGGCGCGCCGTTATTTGCTGTCCCTCCAGAGTACTGCGTTCGATCGCGTGTGGTTCTTCACCCAGCAAAATCGACAGTGTGTTTTCGAGAAGCTTCACGTTTTTCTCAAGATCCACGCGGAGCGCGCGCGCGGTGTGAAGCTGGGCTTCCGTTTGTTTCACGGCCACCTCGGAAACTGTTCCTGCTTCCTTCAATGCTTCCGTTGTCCTCAGACTACTTTCCCGCGTGGTAATGGTCTGCTGTGTCAGCCGTCGTTGTTCGTCGAGCGTTATCAACTGAAAATACAACGTTGCTATTCCAGCGATCAATTCGGTCTTCACAACCTGATGCGCCGATACAGACTGAAGATACGCAGCCTCCGAAGCGCGTCTGGTACTCCTGATCTTTCCCCAGATATCCGCTTCCCACGACAAGCCGGCAGTCAGTTCGTATTGGGTTATCGCTCCGTCGAAGATCGAACCAAATTGGCTGTTCTGCGAAAGTTCCTGATAGTTCACCCGTCCCGACGCATTCAGCGTTGGAAGGTAGCCAGCCTTGCCCTGCATGTAGTAAGCCCGCGCCGATACGATTTGCTGAAGCGCTATACGGATGTCGATGTTCTGCGCGAGCCCTTTTTCGATGTGCGAAACCAGGATGGGATCTGTGAACATTTCCCTCCAGGAAACATCTCCAAGCGTGGCGCTGTCCTGCTCAAGCGAATCAGTCCTGAAATAATCTGCGTTCACCACCTCTGGTCTGGAATATTTTTTCGCGACGAAACACGATTGCATCGTTAGGAGCAGAATAGGTACTATCGCAATCCGGATGACATTTTTTCTTTTCATTTCAACTTTTGTGAAAGCGATTAAATGTTGGTTCTTTGATGTACGACACGTTTGCTGCTCACCTTCTCCTGCAACCATTGAAAGAGAACGTAGAGAATGGGTATAACGAATACGCCCAGTATTGTACCTATGAGCAGGCCACCTACCGCACCTGTGCCAATCGAACGATTGCCCGCCGCGCCAATTCCTCCCGCAAAGACCAAGGGGAGTAGCCCGATGATGAAGGCAAAGGATGTCATCAGGATGGGTCTTAACCTGACGCGGGCCCCTTCGAGGGCTGCATCGACGATCGAATAGCCTGCGCTCCGTCTCTGCATGGCGAATTCGACGATCAGGATCGCATTTTTTGCAAGGAGACCGATGAGCATGATCATCGCGATCTGAAAATATATGTTGATCTGGAGACCAGCGACTTTGGTAGAGACATAGGCGCCCATGATCCCGACAGGCAGCGACAACAGCACGGCAAGTGGGATCAGGTAACTTTCGTACTGCGCCGCAAGAATAAAATACACGAACAGAATACTGAGGATGACGATAAACACTGTCTGTGAGCCGGCGGAGATCTCCTCACGCGTCAGCCCTGAGAAATCGATCGTGTAGTTTCCCGGCAACGCCGTAGCGCTCACTTCCTGCACCGCGCGGATCGCGTCACCGGATGAATAACCTGCCGCGGCCGCCCCATTGACGCTGGCGGAATTGAAAAGGTTGAACCGCGTTACAGCTTGAGGTCCGTAAATACGTTTGAGCTGAACGAACCCTGACACCGGGGCCATTTCACCCGATGCATTCCTGACGAAAAGAGAATTGAGATCGTCAGTCGATGCACGGTCTTGCGGTAAGGCCTGAACGTAAACGCGGTATTGTTTTCCGAACCGCGAAAAATTTGCCGCATAGATCCCGCCGATGTAGGCCTGAAGCGTGCCGAAGATACTGCTGATCGAAACACCGGCTTCCTTCGCCTTGGCAACATTCAACTGGATTTCGTATTGTGGAAATTTCGTATTGAAAGAAGTTTGCGCGTACAATATTTCAGGTCGTTCTGCTAGTTGCCGCAGATAATCCTGCGTCACCCTGTCGAGCTCGCGGAAGTCACCGCCCGAACGATCAAGCACAGTCATTTCGAATCCTGCAGAAATACCAAAACCCGGCACGCTCGGCGGCGGGAAAAAGAGAATATTAGCATCGGGTATTGTAGCTGCGACAGCGAACATTTTTCCCATGATCGCATCTATCGACGTCGATTCGTCAGTCCGCTCATCCCACGGCTTGAGTTTCAAGAAACCAAGCCCGTAGTTGCTGCCTGCTCCCGACAACAAACTAAAACCATTGACAAGAGATCCTCCTTCGAAACCGGGTATGGTCTTGATCTTGTCATACAGTTCCTGCGTAACAGCTACGGTCCGGTCCAGGGTGGCGCCTGGCGGAAGCTCAATGTTCGCAAATACCATCCCGCGGTCTTCCGTCGGCACGAAACCCGATGGTGTGGTTGATGCCGCCCACCATACTGCCGCGATGGACGCGAGCAAAATGACGGGCGTGATCCACTTATACCTGTATAAGAACGATAGAGACCTGGTATATTTTTCCGTCGTGATTTCAAAAGCAGTATTAAAGCGGCCAAAGAATCTTTTCATGAAGCCTTTCCGCTGGTGTCCTTCTTCGTGATGGGGCTTGAGCAACAAAGCGCACAGAGCCGGACTGAGCGTCAAGGCATTCAGCGCAGAGATTGCGATCGCTACGATAAGCGTGACGCCGAATTGCTCGTAAAATACCCCGGTTGGACCCGTGATAAACGTTACCGGGATAAAAACCGCAGCCATCACAAGGGTGATGGAAATAATTGCACCGGTGATCTCTTCCATCGCTGTGTGCGTTGCCTGCAGTGCCGTCTTCGCCCCTTCTTCCAGCTTCGCATGGACCGCTTCTACAACAACGATGGCATCATCCACCACGATACCAATGGCGAGTACAAGTGCGAACAGCGTCAGCAGGTTTATTGAGTATCCAAAAAGATTGAGGAAGAAAAAAGTGCCGATGATCGATACGGGAACGGCGATCGCAGGGATGAGCGTTGACCTGAAATCCTGGAGAAAGATGAACACAACAAGGAACACCAGCAGGAATGCTTCGACCAGCGTGGTGATTACTTTGCTGATCGAAGCGTTCAGAAATTCGTTTGTATCGAAGTTCACCATTGTTTTCAGGCCACGGGGAAAATCCTGTTGCATGCTGGCGATGGTAGCATGCACGTTCTCGATTATTTCCTGCGCGTTTGATCCCGGTGTCTGATACACTCCCATGCTGACGCCGGGCATGTTGTTCGTGTATGAAACTACGGTATAACCTTCGGCGTCAAGCTCCACGTCGGCAACATCCTGAAGCCGGAGAAACTGTCCATTGTCAAGCGCCTTGATGATGATGTCGCGGTATTGGTCTTCGTTCTTGAATTTTCCGCTGTACCGGATGACATACTCGAACGCCTGCGCGTTGTTCTGCCCGAGAGATCCTGCAGCAGCCTCAAGACTCTGCTCGTTGAGCGAAGCGATGACGTCAGATGGCATCAGGTTGTAAGCGGCGAGTTTTTCAGGACGAAGCCATATGCGCATCGCATAATTCTTGGCTCCGAAGACCGTCACGTCCCCCACCCCACTGATCCGTTTCAGCGCAGGCAGTACGTTGATGTTAAGGTAAT
>CBFGXV010000308.1:0-4560 GCA_965652755.1 uncultured Chryseosolibacter sp.
GCTGTCGCGCCGCGTTCACAACGTCTCCTTTTACACCTTCCCGCCATGGCATACGAACAAATAAACCGCCGTAGTCGTATTTGCCGATAGTCACGTCTGTCTGTGCGTCGCCTCTCCACTCGAGGTCAAGAAAATATTTCCCATCCGTTTCGCGCATAGACCACTTCTGGGTCTCGCGCAGCACGGCGTTACCTTTTTCGTCAAGCAGGTCATAAACCGTTCTCCATTCCACAACCCTTCCGGTGTCCTGCAGGATCTCGGCGGATACCTTTCGCCAGTAATCGCCTCCGGGATTGTGAAAATAATCCCGGCCGTTTACCCGCGTAAATCCCCAGTAAATACCTGTCTGATGTTTGTGATGTCCCGGACTGTACTCCGTGAGAACACCCTTGCCGTCCGGTGCAACCAGCGGGTGCAGATAAGGACGAAAGTCGGACTTCGCATTCTGAGTTACAATGGCTTTGTCGCTGCCTTTCCTGAAGACAGAGATCGTACCGGCATTGTCGTCCTGTACAAGTCGCAGACTCACAGGTCCGGCGCTTGCCGTCTGTTCCGGTGACTTTTCAGAACCACATCCGGCGAAGAAAATGATAGCGATTAAACAAAGTGCGATGGGTCGGATCATAAAAATGGCTTAGGTCACGTAAGTTAAAGTTGAAAGACTGAAGTTCAAAGCCTTCCGACCGACGGATCATCCGCAGAAAACGCAAATTGCCCGGCTGTCCGGAATCCCGGTCAGCCGCTCTCACTTTACCGATCCCAATGAAGAGATCCGTAAAACCTATTTGGGCTTTACGGCCTTTACAGCTTTTCCGAGCGCGCTTACAATATTTCGCGCGATATCTACATCGTTCACGGCAAACTGCAACGAGCTGGCATAAGGCTGGATCTTTCCGTCTTTGTAGTATTTGATGATCTTGCCCTTGAACTCGGTGTCAACCACGACGTACAGCCATTTCCCTTTTACATCCACCGCAATTGAAGTTGGATTGAGATCGGAAAGATTAAACTCATATACCTGTTCGGCAGCGGATCCTTTTGGAGTCACTTCTATGACCGTGTACTTGAATTTGTTATTGTCATTTTCAACTGGCTCGAGGCTTTGTTTAACGGTCGTCTCGTCTACCGACAACTCCTTGATGTTGCTGCGGAAGTAGGCAGTGGTAGTGGCAGCATCATTGCCAAAAGGCTCCTTGTAGGAGGATTTACACTTTTCCTCTACTTTATCAATGACAGCTTTCGCACGTCTGGCGCTCTCGATATCCGGCATGTAGATCCTGACATTGTTTTCGTAACCTTCGAACTTCTCGTCCGCAGTATTCATGACCAGCTTCTTGTCTTCCGAATAATGAAGGTCGATGTAGAGCTTGTCGCCTGAAACTTCAATTTTACTCGCGAGCGCGTTTACATCCATCCAGTTGAACTTCAGGGCACTTTTCCTGCTGGCTTTCGGATCTTTTTCCACCTGGGTGAACGTGCAGAGACATCCGCCTTCAAGGGTTTGCAAGATCTGCTTGTCACCGTTTGTTATCTCGGTCGTCAATGCAGTAAGCTTCGCTATACCGTCTTTCTCATTTGAAACTGCGGGCATCGACGCCTTCACCTTCTCCAGGGCGAGTGGAACGGCGGAGCTCAACACATGTTTGAGATCACGCGCCTCGTCTGCATTGTTCGTATTGATCACGAGCTCGGTAACGAATGGTTTCACTTCGCCATTCTTTCGAACACCGAAATATTTTGCCTTCTGCAATGTCTCCACGCTGATAGCAAACTGATTTCCGGTGATCTTGTACGCCACCGCATTTGCATTCACATCGGCGAGGTTAAAGGCAAAGACTTCCTCAGAGGATGATTTGGAATCCTTTTCCACGCGGGTAAAGGTAAAAGTGCCGGGCTGCTCGCCCCTCGCCAGAGATTGTGAAATGGATTTTTCGCCAAGATTTACATCCTTGACGTTCGCGACAAGCCAGGTCGCCATGGCATCATAGCCCGTAAGTTTCAGGCGCGACGCCATAACTTTTTCCGCCAAGGGGATCGCCTTCTTGATGATGGCGGCAATGGCCCTGGCGTTGTCAATGTCTTTGGAGATGATGGCGGTTTGAGCATCATACGGCTGGACCACCTCGTTCTTATAAGCCTTGATCAGCTTTTGTTTGTTCCGGGCTGTTAACGTGACGCTGATGAGATCTTTCTGTGTTTGTTCGCGCACGGCATATGGATCGATGTCAGCAAGGTTGAATTCATAGGCGTATTGCGTGCGGTTTCCCTTCGAGTCGGTTTCATCATAGCTGTAGCGGATGACGGCAGGCTCGGTAAACGTGATCTTCTGCTCAAAGGTTTTGGAGCCCGACTGCGCAGGGCCAACCGCTTTCTCAAGTGCGGCGGCTTCTGTTTTCAGCTCGCCCATCTGAGCTGAGGCGAACGGTCGCAGGATGAGCACAAGCAGAATGGCTACGAGAAATCGGAAGAGAAGGAACCACGGGGTTCGTGTTAGAGGGTATTGTACAGACATAAGCGGGGTTTTTAGTTTGGCAAAAATATTTAACCGGCCGCAATAATAATCGAAATAATCAGCTGTAAACTTACATGAGATAACTCTGGCACACAGCCCGAGGATAGTAGTCTAAGCCGAAAAACGGGTGATCTGGAAAAACAGATGCGTGATTGCCACAACGTATGAAGGCTGACGGAGATATGCCGGATGAGATTCTTTGTAAGGAAAACCAGACTACGCGAATCTTCAAATTGCGCTTGTATCGCGGACATCAAAACAAATCAACGCACTGTCTTGATTAATTAACAGCCGCTTTCGATATTTATTTTGTAGTTAGAAAAAAAGGCCCAACACATGCGAAGACCCTCTCGCACAAGCCTGCTATGGATGCTACTCTTTTGTGCAAGCATTCCATCAGTCGCGCAAAACATTGAATCCATTGGCCGGGAGAAACCATTCTCGGTCAACGGCGGGATATCCATTAATCAGATCTTTTATAAATCGCGGGGAGTGACGGCCCGTCGCGACCCTTATACCTATTTCGCATCGGGAAATATCAATTTCTCTTTTTATGGATGGAGTGTTCCGCTGACCTTTGGCGTCTCGAACGGCAACACTTCATTCTCCCAACCTTTCAACCGGTACGCCCTGCATCCCACATGGAAGTGGATCAACCTGCACGCGGGTTACACATCGATGTCGTTCTCGCCTTACACTGTTAACGGACATATCTTTCTCGGGACCGGAGTTGACCTGATGCCGGAGGGAAACTGGAAAGTAAGCGCGCTGTACGGCAGATTTCTCAAACCAGTCGAGGCCGATACGGCGCGGCAAACCACTCCGGCATTCCAACGGATGGGATATGCGATGAAAGTCAGCTATAACGACGAGGGGAATACCGCAGACCTTATCATCTTTCGCGCTACGGATGACGAGACGTCCATCGCCAGGCCGCCGGACAGCCTGCGAATAGCGCCGCAGGAAAACCTCGTCGTAAGTATGGCGGGCAGCAAGAGGCTTTTCAGGAAGCTTGTTGTGCGCGGGGAAATGGCGGCCAGCGCCCTCACCCGCGATCAGCGAGCCGAAAAAACAACCAGTGATCATGCGCTGGCAATGTCCTCGGCGCTCTTCCAGCCGAGGCTGTCTTCAGCGTACTACCGGGCCTTTAAAACCTCTGCCGACTACGAGCACAACGGCTGGGTTATTGGCGCCGGTTATGAGCGGATCGATCCCGGTTACCAGACACTCGGCGCCTATTACTTCAACAACGATCTTGAGAACATAACCATCAACGCCTCCGGTGCAATGAAAGAAGGCAAGCTCAACGTGGCGGCGAGCGCAGGGGTACAACACGACAATGTCGACAAGGCAAAAATAAGTACCATGCGAAGGATCGTCAGCTCGTTTAACTTTAATTACATGCCGTCACCCCACATGAACGTTTCGGGAACGTGGTCGAGTTTCGGAACCTATACCAATATCCGCTCGCAGTTCGAAAGCATCAACCAACCAACTCCCTACGACAACCTTGATACGCTGAACTTCACGCAAATCTCCCGGAACGCATCGCTGTCAGGAATGTATTCAATTCCAGGCCTTGAACGCAGGAAACAAAGTGTCAGTCTGAACATTTCCTGGCAAAAGGCATCCGACCGCCAGGCCGGACTGCCGCAATACTCCGGAAATACATTCTGCAACCTCAACGCGGGATACGCTGTAACCATCTCGCCAGGCAATACCACCACCGCCGCCATCACCGTCAACGCCACCGTCAACAACGGAGAGGCTATGCGTACAAGGACGATGGGGCCGACCGCTTCGTTCACCCGCAGTTTCCTGAACCGAAAGATCAGAACAATTTTTTCCTCATCCTGGAATAAAACATATCACAACGGGAGCTCAGGTAACTCCATCGCCAACTGCAGGCTCAACGGTGCAGTATCCATCCGCGACAGTCACAACGTAAATATGAGCGCCGTACTGGCACGACGTACCGGTTCCGAAAGAATCGCTGTAACGGAATTCACCGCGACAATCGGCTACAGCTATTCGTTCAGATCGCCTGG
>CBFGXV010000309.1:0-4558 GCA_965652755.1 uncultured Chryseosolibacter sp.
AACAATCACCGAGTTACCCCGGTCGCGAAGGTCCTTCAGTGCCTTGATCAGCTTTACATTGTCGCGTGCGTGAAGTCCGATGCTTGGCTCGTCCAGGATATACAATACGCCCACCAACTGAGTGCCTATCTGCGTTGCAAGTCGGATCCGCTGGGACTCACCACCACTCAATGTGCGGATAGGCCTGTGGAGATGCAGATAGTCAAGTCCTACGTCCAGAAGAAAGCCGATGCGCTTCCGTATCTCTTTCAGTACTTCAGTGGCAATGATCCGCTGCTTGGGATCAAGCCTGTCCTCGAGACCGGTGAACCACTTTTGTAATTCGGAAATTCCCAGCAGCGAAAGTTCTGCAATGTTCCTGCCGTCGAGCTTAAAATGAAGTGATTCCTTTTTCAGACGCAAGCCATTGCACTCGGGGCACGTCCTGATAATAGTAAAATCCTCCACCCACTTTTTCATCGCTTCCGAGCCCTCATCGCGTTGCTTTTCGAGGAAATTGATGATGCCTTCAAAGCGCGTATTCCATTCCGTCCCCGGATATTTCACCGATGCTACGCCCACCGGCTCGTCATCGCCGTACAATAATACATTCAGGACTTCCTTCGGAATGCTCTTCAGTGGCGTGCTGAGCGTAAGCTTGTAACGCTTCAGGATTGCTTCAATCTTCTTGAATATCCAGATGTCGCGATATTCTCCAAGGGGAAGGATCCCTCCCCGGCTGATGCTTAGACTTTTATCAGGGATGACAGATTCCTCCGTGATCTCCTCTATCTGACCAAGGCCGTTACATTGCGGACATGCACCGTAAGGGGAATTAAAAGAAAACGAATTCGGCGCAGGTTCATCGTAGGACAACCCGGTTTTCGGATCCATGAGGTATTTCGAAAAGTGATGCAGCTTGCCATGCTCCTCAATGACCATGAGCACACCCTTACCTTCCTTTAATGATTTGTTGATGGATTGACCGATACGCGCGCGGTCTTTGGAGTCCGCTATGATCCTGTCCATCACAATTTCGATGTCGTGTATCTTGTAGCGGTCGACCTGCATCTTCGCAGTTATCTCGACAATTTCACCATCAACACGAACTTTGGTGTAGCCGGACTTGCGGATCTGCTGGAAGAGCTCTCTGTAATGGCCCTTGCGGCCTTTGATCACTGGCGCGAGCAGCACCAGTTTTTTGCCCTTGAAGTTGCTAAGAATGGTATCCAATATCTGGTCTTCAGATTGGCGTATCATTCTGTCACCGCTGAGATACGAATATGCTTCACCTGCCCGGGCATAGAGCAGGCGCATGAAATCGTATATCTCTGTTACAGTACCAACTGTAGACCGGGGGTTACGCGACGTTGTCTTTTGCTCGATCGAAATAACCGGGCTCAGTCCGTTGATCTTGTCGACATCGGGTCGCTCGAGATTGCCCAGAAAACTCCGCGCGTAAGCAGAAAAGCTTTCCATGTAACGCCGCTGGCCCTCGGCGTAGATGGTGTCAAAAGCGAGAGAGGACTTCCCACTGCCGCTGATGCCTGTAATGACAACCAGCTTATTCCTGGGAAAGGAGACATTGACATTTTTCAGGTTGTGCTCGCGCGCGCCGATGACCTCAATGAAGTCATGACCTGAAGGATCTATTCTTTTCTGTTCTGCTGTGGCTGCTTTCGGCATGGGGCGGTAAATATGAATAATACAAACTTTATATCCATATCGTTTCAACGGAAAGAAAGAAAGTCCACAGCCCGAAAACCATGGCCACGGTTCTTAAAACCGGCTCACGCAACGTCTGTGCCAGACGCCGCTTTGAGCATCGCAAACCAGTCCTGCCGGTCGAGTTTGATGTCTGCAGCCTTTGCGCTTTCCACCACACGTTCCGGTCGCGTCGTACCGATGACCGGGAAGAGATTTGCGGGGTGAGACAGCAACCACGCGAGCGCCATCTGAGTTTCGGTTGCACGGTAATGACCTTTCCTCGCCCAGAGATCGGCGTTTTCATTTGAAGAAAGGAGTTTGCCCTGACCGAGGGGAGAATAGATCATTGCCCCTGTTTCAAGCTTCTGAAGGACATCGAGTGTCCCATCAAAAAGAATATCCAGCTTGTTGAGAGAGAATTCAACCTGGTTTGTGACCAGCGGGTACGGCAGATAAGCCTGGAGCATCTCGAACTGGGTTGCGGTAAAATTCGAGACGCCAAAATGCAACACCTTGCCATTTTGTCTCAGTAGTCCGAACGTTTCCGACACTTCTTCGGGATCCATGAATGGATCCGGGCGGTGAATGAGTAGCAGGTCGAGATAATCTGTTCCGAGTTCTGCCAGCGTCGTGTCAACTGAACGCAAGATGTGATCTTTTGATGTGTCGTAATGTTTGACGCGTGTATCAGGATGTTTCGAAGAGACAGGCCTGATGCCGCACTTGCTGATCAGCTGCATTTGTTTTCTCACCGGTGGGTCTTTCTTCACAACCTTTCCGAACACAGTCTGATTTTCGTAATCACCATAAATGTCGGCGTGGTCGAAGGACGTAATTCCCCTGTCAAGGGCAGTGCGCACCAACCGGTCGACATCTGTGGAAGGGCCCCAACGCCAGCATCCTGCGACAACGCGTGAAAGCACCGGACCCTTCAGATGCAGATGTCTCTGTTCCATAGACATTCTATTGCATCAGATCTGGGAATATGGGAGGCGCTCGAGGAAGATCTTGTGGATCTTTGACACCGTGTTGGCGTACTCGGGGAGTTTGGACATCTTCTGCCACTCGGGATGTACGATGAAATCCTTCCAGACCGCGTCCCGTTCTTCCATATTGTTGTATGCGGCCATGTAGGTGAGCGCCGGCATATCTTTTCCCGCAATATTCTCCCCGTAAAATACTGATGGAAGTTTTACGTCCTTGAAGATGTCGATCTCCCCCTGATTGAACATCTTAACTTTTCTTTTCACCGCGTCCTCACTGTAGCCTTCATACACGCGAAGTTCGAACAGTTTCTGATCCTTTGATGGCACAACCATCTTTGGATGACCGTCAAAGGCTAGAAGCAAAGATGAATCAAAGCGCTCATACAACGACTGGTCCGCGGGAATGTTATTGTATTCAGTACTTGCTTTAAGGAAATCGGCGTCGTTGTTCAGGGCCGTCGACACCTTGCCAAAATCCTCAAAGGAAGCGTATGGGATAAGCATGTATATCTTCGCAGGTTCGCTCAGGCTTGTTTCCCTGAAGACGCCCACGTTCTTGATACCCATCTTGTTGAGCGCCGGTATGAGTGCGGATGAAAAATAATTATCCAGCGGTTTGAGGCTGCGCCGCATATGATAGACGCGAAACTCATAGACTTCCTTGTTCGCCGGCTTCTTCTGGGCTGATGCAAGGCCTGCGCCCGCGATAGCCGCCGTCGTCAAAATACTCTTCTGTACAAATGCTCTTCTTTCCATGGATGAGGTTTTTGTTATAAGGATTAATTTAAAGTAACAATGTTTGATCGGGTCGTTTACAATCGCTCAAATACGAAAACGCCTTTTTTGTTCGAGATCGCGATGTCCACGTTCCCGTCATTGGTCATATCCTGCGCAACGATGTTTAAGCCCGACCCCGAGTTGTTGTCAATCTCATGCGGCGTAAAAAAGGGTGCCGTCCCGGGTGTGAACTCAAACCAGTATAGGACAGCGGGCTCATGTGCGCCTGGATCGTTGTTAGTATCGTTATGTGCAAAGAAACGTTTTCCAACGATCAGATCCACATTGCCATCCTTGTTTACGTCTGTCAGGGATGAGGAATGCGATTGAGAGAATGCCTTGCTGATCTCGTGGAGCCTCCAGGAGTTATTGCCTTGTGTAACCTGTTCATGCCACCATATTCCATATTTGTGGGCGGACGCGCTGACGACATCGTTAAGCCCGTCGCTGTTAACATCCAACACGTGCATTTGCGAGCAATCCTCTCCAAGATTGGCCTCGTGAAACTTCCACGAAGGCTGTGTCGGGTCTTCGGGACCTTCCCACCAACCTTGTTTGATTATCACATCTTTCCTTCCGTCTTTATTCAGATCACCATATCCCAGACCATGTGAAAAACGGTCAGTACCCGGTGCGTTTTTTTCGCTTATCGTGAATTTGGTCCAGGGGCCGTTTCCAGAAGCAGGAGCCTTGAGCCACACCATTTGTTTTTCTTTTGAATCCGCGCAGAGAAGTTCAAACCTTCCGTCTCCGTCGATATCGACAAGGGCAGGCGATTCATTTCCCACTTCCACCGTTCCATGAATAAGATGCTTTTTCCAGTGGCCCTGTTCATTCCGGGGGTTTTCATACCAGTGAGCGAGCTTGCCGGGAAAGTCTATCAGCACCAAATCGATCCATTCGTCCGCGTTCACATCCATACTGAAATTCAGGAATGAATTGCTGTATCCTTTGGCTCCATCAAAAGTTTGCCCTTCAAAGATCTCGGCGCGTTTCCAGTCCGGCGCCCGAAACCAGTACGCCCCCGCCATGACGTCGATCTTCCCGTCGTGGTTCACATCCCCGACCTCGACACCCTCCGAAATAAATTCATGTGTAAGGGTGTGCTT
>CBFGXV010000310.1:0-4556 GCA_965652755.1 uncultured Chryseosolibacter sp.
TCCAATTTCTTAAGGATGATAGCAGCAGGCTGAGCTTGTATTATTGAAATAATCCGTTCGCACCTGTAACAAAACAGCTCATAATTCTACTTCAGTTAAACAATACTGACAATGACCCGACGCATTTACAAACACAATTCGCAACTTACGCGCCCGGTCATTCTGAAAACAAAATTACGTTAACACTTTGTAACTCAAAGTACTTTTACATACATTTGAAACACACCGGAAGAAGAAATTCTTTGCTCCAATGAATATTGAGATAACCGGCCTTTCCAAAATTTACCCCAACGGCCATGCGGCCCTTAAGGACGTAACCCTGCGTATCGGCAGTGGCATGTTTGGATTGCTTGGTCCGAATGGCGCCGGGAAATCGAGTTTCATGCGAATACTCGTCACCCTCCAGAAGGCTACCTCCGGCACAATCCGCATGGATGGAATGGATATCAATGAGCATCGCCACAAGATCAGAGGCCTGATAGGATACCTGCCCCAGGATTTTACCTTCTTTTCAAAGTTGAAAACCTGGGAGTTTCTGGATTATGCAGCTCAACTCGCGGCATCGCTCAAGAAAAAAGAACGTCTCATGCGTGTCGACGAGCTGCTTGAACAGGTCGGCCTCCTTGATGTCCGCGAACGAATGGCCAATAAACTTTCCGGCGGGATGAAACGCAGACTTGGCATTGCCCAGGCCCTCATCGGTGAACCGAGGCTGTTGGTCATTGATGAGCCGACCACAGGCCTTGATCCGGAAGAGCGTATACGCTTCAGGAACATTCTTTCCGATCTAAGCCAAAAGGACGTGACCATTATCCTCTCGACGCATATCGTCGGCGACATCAGCAGCACCTGTCACAATATGGCCATGCTCAATAAAGGTGAAGTAGCCTTCAAGGGATCCCCCGAAGACATGATTGATCGCGTGCGTGGTCACGTGTGGCAAGTGATGTTGAATGATGATGAATTCAATATTCTGAAAACAAAGTATTCAGTGGTTTCCACCATCCCGGCCAACGGTGAATGGGAAGTGCAACTCATCGCGAACGACCAGCCCCACCCCGACGCACAGGCGGCTAATCCGAACCTTGAACATGCTTATGTATACTTTATGGAAAATGAATTAGGAGTGTCACTCGTATGATATCCATTAAAAACATCCTGACAATTTCTTCATTCGAAGCAACGGTGCTTTGGAGAAACTGGTTTTTCAGGATTGTTGCAATACTGGGTATAGGCTTTATCACCATTTTCAACCTGGCCGTATTTTCAGAATTGGATACGCCGCAATGGGCCGTGCTTTCGAACAGCTGGATCCAACCCTACGCCACGTTGATTCTCATCAGCATACCACAGGTAGCTGCCGTGATATTTCTGGCAACAGGCCTTATCAAGAAGGATAAAAAGCTTGACACAAACGAAGTTTTCTTTGTCAGGCCGATCAGCAATCTCGATTATGTGCTGGGAAAAGCCCTCGCGCTGATCAAGCTTTTCTTCCTGCTGAATGTGGTTTTGCTTTGCATTCCCCTGACGGTCAACCTCACGAGCCCGTTGGCCACTTTTAATCCGATAGCATTCCTGATCTATCCCCTGCTGACGAGTATTCCCAGCATCGTGTTTACAACCGGGATATCCTTCTTCCTTGTCACCGTCATCAGGAACCAACCGATCACCATCGTGTTGCTCATCGGCGTCACGGGCGTTCAGCTGATCTACTATTTTGATCAGTTCTCGAACATTCTCGATTTCATGGCTTTTCGCATTCCCATGCTCGCCTCTGAGATTACCGGTTTTGTGGATGTCCAATTCGCACTATGGCAACGGGCATTCTACTTCTTCACGGGCACCGCCTTTCTTTTCTTTACTGCATTTTCCCTTGACCGCTTTTCAAGCCATCGACTGGCGCATAGAGCAACCGGGTTGACCGGCATGGCGCTATTCCTGTTCTCCTTCATTATCATGTGGCAGCTTTGGAATATGCGTCAGGCACCCATCTTGTTGCGGGAACAAATGATTTTGGTCAAGAACAAATGGGCAGATGTACCCAACGCTGACATCCTCTCCCACTCCATTGACCTCAGGTGGGCAGGTGACGAGATCGCAAGCACTTCAGACCTCGTGATCAAAAATAACAGCGACAAGACACTTGATACGGTGTATTTTACATTGAACCCTGGCTTGGCCGTGGACGAGGTATTAATCGATAACAAGCCGTACAACTTTAACAGGGACTTACAACTTCTGTCAATAGATCATCAGCTCAATATCCGGCCGGACCAGCAACTGAAACTTCGCATTAAATACCACGGTTCAATATCGGAGGCCGCTGCTCATTTGGAAGTCGACGGGAAAAGGTATCAGTCTCCCAATGACCATTTCATGCATTCCCTGAAAAAGAAGTATGCCTTTTTGGAAGACGATTATGTATTGCTTACGAAGGATGTGCTTTGGTATCCGGACACTCAGGTGGGTTTTAACCTGAAGTCGGCCGGCAACCAAAAACTTTCTTTTATTGACTTCCGGTTGAACGTGCAGGCACCTCCCGGCAAGACGGCAATCTCGCAGGGAGCTGTAGTGATAAAAGATAATTCATACCAGTTCAGATCCGAGTACCCGCTCCCCCAGATCTCGCTTGTCATCGGTGATTACGAGAAAAAGGAAATTACCGTAGCAGGCGTCGCTTATTCCGTATTTCACTATCCGAAAAACGATTTCTTCGTCCGGCATCTCGGCCAGCTAGCTGATACTTTAAACCACCTCATCACCGATGTTGTTCATGAATACGAAGACGCTCAACGGCTCTCCTATCCATTCAAGAGGTTGCAATTTGTAGAGATACCGCTTCAGTTTACAGCATACAATAAGATATATGAAAGCAGCCAGGCCTTTTTACAACCTGAAACCGTATTGTGGCCGGAAGAAGGCGGCGGCATAAGACAATTTGATTTACGACGACAACTCCGCGACATGAACCACCAGGCTATCCGCGCCAATCAGGTGCTCACGGAGAAGCAGAAACAAGCGAACGTCTTTACTGATCTCATCAAAAATGTTTTCACCAAACAGGCCGGCTCCACGTGGGTCTACGAAGGGCACGACTTCGATAATCCCGACTACTCGCTCTATCCCAACTATTATGATTTCAACTCAGGAATTGTCAGCGAGGACTGGGCATTGTTGAACCGCAGTATCGCAACTTACCTCAGAAATGATAAGCAGATCCAAAACGATTATTCGAGAAATATAAATGGAGTATCCTTTACTGAAGAATGTAATAACCTGATGCGAACGTCGCCCATCAGCGAAATCCTGACTGGAGGTGAGTTCAGCAAGATAACAAAGTCAGTCTCATTGAAAAGCCAGTATCTGTTTTCATATCTAAGCCACATGTTAGGTGAAAGTAATTTCAAGTCGTTCCTGTATGACTGGGTCAATAGTCATCAGCACCAGCTTGTCAGCTACGAAAGTTTCAGGAAGGCGTTATCATTGCGATTCAGTGTCGACATCGATCCGATCATCAGAAAGGTCTATTCTGAAACCTCACAACCCGCCTTCGAGGTCCTTGGCCTGGAGAAATATGAAGTGATGGATGGTGACAAAAAGCGCTACCAGGTGCTTGTAAAAGCCCGGAATACCGGAGACAGCGACGGCGTGCTGGAGGTGAAATTCAACGCAGGACAAAAGAACGACGACAACTACTTCGCGGCAAAAGTCAATGAAGAACCGGAAGAAGAACATCCGGGTAAGCTGTGTGTGATCAAACGCGGCGAAACCATGATGATGGGATTTGTGCTGGATGAAAAGCCAAACGACATCAGCATCAATACACTGATTTCGAAAAACATTCCTTCCGTCATCACCATGTCCATCGGTCCTTTGTCAAAGCGTGAAGGAGGTCAATTGTTTGAAGGCGAGCGCCTCATTGAGGCTGAAAAAGGATCGCTGCAATATGAAGTGATCGTCGACAATGAAGATTCCGCATTCACTTACTTCAGCCCAATCAAACCGACCATGTTGAAGGCCTGGCTGGATGGCCGCAAAGCCGTCGACCAAAAATATTTTGGCAGCTGGTCGAGTTCCTATTCCAAATGGCTTGCAACAACGGGTTCTGATTTTTATGGCAGCGTGATCCGATCAGCACACTTTACGCGATCCGGCAACGGCGACAAAATCGCCACCTGGAGTCCTGCCTTACGGGAAGATGGCTTCTATGACATATATGTTTATATGCGGGGAAAAAATCAAAACGAATTCCAGGGCCGCGACGGCGACAGCAGACAATTCACCTACCACTACATCATCAACAACGCCGACGGCACTGACAACCTGGAATACAACATTACAAACGCAGAACCGGGCTGGAATTACCTCGGATCCTACTACTTCACAAAAACCGGAGGCAGCGTCTCCCTAACCGACGAATGCGACCTGCGCACGGTATATGCTGATGCAGTGAAATGGGTTAAGCAGTGAGGGGGGGTATAGGGGTATAGGGAGATAGGGGGGATAAGGGGGATAAGGGTATAGGGGTATAGGGGGGATAAGGGTATAGGGGAGAT
>CBFGXV010000311.1:0-4551 GCA_965652755.1 uncultured Chryseosolibacter sp.
CGCAGAACGAAGGCATGCATTCCGACGTTTTTTTTGTGGCAATGATGCGGAATAGCGTTATTTTTATCTGCTGCACGAGGTGTGAATGACTCATGTTAAGGCATGGCGGGAAATGTGAAGCAGAGGTAGTGAATACGCTCAGATTGAATCAGTTCACAAGCGGAAAAAAGGAAGCGACTTTATACATTTGGTACGTCAGGTCACACACGCGTAATAACTTAAAAGACGTTTGATCTCACGATCACGGGAGGACACACAACAACCACAAAGATGAACGAAGCGATCCAGGCCTTTAACAATAATCTGGCTACGGTCGATAAGCAAATATGCCACGTGCTGGCAACGACGATCGACGCGGAGCTCACGGAAGCAGAAAGCAAAATCTGGCATTCACATCCCGTTTGGTTTTTGGATGGCAATCCAATTGTTGGTTACAGTAAACAGAAAGCCGGCATGCGTCTGATGTTCTGGAGTGGAGCTGGCTTCGAAGAAGAGGGCCTGAATGTGATTGGAAAGAAGTTTAAAGATGCTTCAATTTTTTACACGACAGTCGAAGAGATCGACACGACATTGCTCAACCGCTGGCTGAAAAAGTCAAGGGAGATCCAGTGGGACTACAAGAACATTGTTAAAAGAAAGGGACTTTTGGTTATAAAGTAATCGACACTCAACAAGACGCAATGGGTAATTCCAGGACACACAATCAGCGGATTGCGAACATGACCTTCGCCTCAGTTTATCCAATGTATCTGGAAAAGGTGGAGAAGAAAGGAAGAACCAGGGAAGAATTGCACCAGGTAATGACATGGCTGACGGGATTTGACAATAGAGAGTTGCAGGATCTGATTGATAGAAATGTGACTTTTGAAACGTTTTTTAAAAATGCCACATTAAACCCGAATGCAAGCCTGATCACCGGTGTAATATGTGGCTATCGCATCGAGGAAATCGAAGATCCCTTAACCCAACGGGTAAGGTATCTGGACAAGCTGGTTGATGAATTGGCGAAAGGGCGCAAGATGGAGAAGATCTTACGGGTCCCGCAGGAATAGGAGAGCGGAGCGCATTTCTTGTCTGGCCGCGAACAGCAAGTGAAAAAGTTCCGACAACCCGGCAACACATCTCACGTTTCAAAACACGGGCGGTAACATGTGTTGATCGCCCCGGTCCTGATAGTTAGCCTGTAAGAATTACTCGCGTGGCAGGATCTCATGCTAATGTATAACTTGAATTAAAAAATTATGAGCGGAGTACGGGTGTTAGTCGGTACACGGAAAGGCGCATTCATCCTTACATCGGATGGCAAGCGTAAAGATTGGGATGTAAGTGGTCCTCACTTCGGCGGATGGGAGATCTACCATTTGAAGGGTTCCCCCGTAGACCCGAACCGCATTTATGCATCCCAGACCAGTAGCTGGTTTGGGCAAGTCATTCAGCGGTCGGACGATGGTGGTAAGACATGGCATCAGCCAGGTACTCCGGCTGGCGCAAAAAGCACCGACGGCATGCCTGCGGGCGAGAGCAACAAGTTTGTTTACGACACCACGCCGGAAACCGGCAAGCCACTGACGACACATCAATGGTACGATGGAACACAACACCCGTGGCAATTCAAACGCGTCTGGCATCTGGAACCATCGCTTAGCGATCCGGACGTCGTGTACGCCGGCGCAGAAGACGCTTCATTGTTCCGGTCATCAGATGGCGGGCAGACGTGGCAGGAACTCGCCGGTCTGCGCGGCCATGTATCCGGACCGCAGTGGTCGCCGGGAGCTGGCGGCATGTGCCTGCACACCATTATCATCGATCCAGTCAATGAGGACAGAATGTTTGTCGCCATTTCTGCAGCAGGCAGCTTTCGTACCGACGACGGCGGGAAGACGTGGAAACCGATCAATCGCGGACTCAGGTCCGAGTATATTCCCGACCCGGCTGCAGAAGTTGGACATTGTGTTCATCGGATCGCCATGCATCACACTCGTCCACATGTGCTGTTCATGCAGAAGCATTGGGACGTGATGCGAAGCGATGATGCCGGCGAGTCATGGCATGAGATCAGTGGAAATCTTCCCTCCGACTTTGGATTCGTGGTCGATGTTCACGCGCATGAGCCGAATACGATTTACGTGATCCCGATCAAAAGTGATTCAGAACATTATCCGCCTGATGGGAAGTTACGCGTATACAGAAGCCGCACAGGCGGGAACGAGTGGGAAGCCCTGACGAAAGGACTTCCGCAAAGCGATTGCTACGTCAACGTGCTGCGCGATGCGATGGCAGTTGACTCGCTTGATCCGTGTGGTATTTACTTCGGAACCACAGGAGGCCAGGTTTACGTGTCGGCCGATTCCGGTGACAATTGGGCACCAATTGTCAGGGACCTTCCCGCAGTGCTTTCGGTGGAAGTCCAATCGCTGTCATAAAAGATCGAATGATGGTTTCAACAGCTACGATTCGTGTCCGCCTTCCGCATCATTTGCGCATGTTGGCAAACGTTGGAAGCGAGGTACAAGTGAACGTTGAGGGTGCGATTACCGTGCGTTCGGTTCTGGATGCGCTCGAGCGGAAATTTCCCATGCTTCGCGGAACGATCCGCGACCATGTCACGCAACAACGGCGGCCCTACCTGCGGTACTTCGCCTGCGCGCGGGACGTGTCTCATAACCCTGCCGATGAATCACTTCCTGACAAGGTTGTTTCAGGAGAGGAGCCCCTGATCGTGCTTGGCGCGATCGCGGGGGGATAATTGGCAGATTGGGCTAAAGCCCGCACAGGTTCAAAGTTCTTCCCAGGTCCACTGGCTAAAGCCAATGGGAATTGATCTAGTCTACTGCCTAAAGCCAATGTCAATTGATCTGGATTGCAGGATTTAGATTATTTATTGAAATAGAATCACCATCCGGAAAATATTTCCATCAATTGCCTCCAGCTTCAGCTGAAGGAATTGTTAGTGAACACAAGTTAGGGGCTTCAGCCCAATAGAACACCTTCAATCAAAGTCCTCTTTGGGCTAAAGCCCACAAAGTTTCAAATTCCTTCCAGATCCACTGGCTAAAGCCAATGGCAACTGATCTTGATTGTAGGATTTAAATAGCTGTTGATTGGAATCACCATCCGGAAAATATCTCCATCAATTGCCTCCAGCTTCAGCTGGAGGAATTGGTGATGGAAAACCAGTCCGGGCTTCAGCCCAATAGAACACCTTCAATCAAAGCTCTCATTGGGCTAAAGCCCACAAAGTTTCAAATTCCTTCCAGGTCCACTGGCTAAAGCCAATGGCAACTGATCTTGATTGTTGGATCTAAATAGCTGTTGATTGGAATCACCATCGGAAAATATCTCCATCAATTGCGAGCATTTTTGCTTTTACATATTCATTTTTCCTATTAACTTTTGCAACACATCCTAAAACCCTCTCACAATGCCTTTTGTCAAGGTCAATATCCATTTTGTCTGGTCGACAAAGAACCGGACCCCCTACCTTAATACTTCTGAAGTAAGAAAAACAGTTTGGCAGCACATCAAGGAGAATGGAAAAAAGAAAGGCATCTTCATTGATACTGTTAACGGGTATCAGGAACATTGCCATTGCCTTATCTCTCTCGGAATTGATAAGACTATTAGCAACACAATGCAGCTCATCAAAGGCGAGTCCTCTTTTTGGATTAATCGAAATAAGTTATCCCCAAATAAGTTTGAATGGCAGGAAGAATACTATGGAGTTGCTGTTTCTGAAGCGGATCTTCCAGCGGTGCGCCAATATATTTTAAACCAGGAAGAACATCACAAGCATCAGACTTTCCAGCAGGAATTTGATAATTTCTTGCAGAAAGGCGAATTTCAAAAGCATAAGGATGGCTCCATTTGGATTCCGAATAAGTCGTTGGGCTAAAGCCCACACAGTTTCAAGTTCCTTCCCAGGTCCACTGGCTAAAGCCTGCCTGCCCGGACGAAGCCAATGCAACGGCAGGCCAATGGCAACTGATCTTGATTGTAGAATCTAAATAGTTGTCGATCGAATCACCATCAGGAAAATATTTCCATCAATAGCCTCCAGCTTCAGCTGAAGGATTCCAACAGCAATGTCGCGACTAATAATACGGCCCCTCCTCCAATAAGAACCGCACTTCCGGCCGATACTTCCGCAGCGCTTCGATTACCTGCATGGATGTGTTTGTGCGATAGAGATACACCTCCCTGAGACTGCGGATCTTAAGCAGGTCCAGTGCAGACTTGTCGTCAATCTTTGTGAATGAGAGATTCAGGATCTCGAGGTTCGGAAGATTCTGCAGATAAATAATTCCCGAACCATCGAGCTTTGTCTTTTGCAGATACAACTCGCGGACATTTGTCATCTGACTGATGTAATACAGGCCGGAATCGTCAATACCGCTGGAAGCAAGTGACAGCTTCGAGAATGCCTCAAAGTACGGACTCAGCTCGCGGAACTGATCATTGGTGAACGGCGCGGGTGGAAATTTCATCGCAATGAGGAACAAGTCGTCATCGGCGAGACTGTCCTTCTTGATCGTTACGTCCAGCTTCTGCGCA